>CAUJKL010000032.1 GCA_963204995.1 Planctomycetota bacterium
AGCAGACGCTCGAGCAGGCACTGGGGCTCGCACCCGCAACGGTCGACTTGTCGCTGGTCGATGAAAACGAAGTGCTGAGAATCGACTTCGCCGTCCACAAAGGGATCAGCGAACAACTACCGCTGAACCTGGATCTCGGCCTGTTCGAGCTGGGCAGTTGGGGGAACTTGATCCAGATCGAATCGACGGGCCAACTGTCCTTCGAAGGGGCCGTCGATTTCGACGTCAGCCTGGGAATCGAATTGAGCACGCTGGGCACGTTTCTGTATGAGGGCTCGCAGTTGCAACTGTCGGGACGATTGGCCAGCGACGATATCGATCTGTCTACAGCCGCCGGTCCATTCAGCGTTTCCATTCGAAACGGAATGGTCCGCATTGACGGTGATGGCAAGACCGATGCGCCCGACGACGATCGCGTGTTCTTGACGGTCGAGTTCGACGACGAAGACGCGGAGACCGACCGCATACCGTTGACCGATGTATTGAACCATCTCGATGTCGGGCTGAGCGGCGCGCTGACCCTCGTGCTCCCCACGTTCTTTCCGGATCCCGCCACGCCACAGGGAAACATCGAGCTGACCGTCACGAACCTGGCTCATCTGTTTGATTCAACCCTGCCGGGGACGGTCGAGTTCACGGTCCCGGATTTTGAACTGGAGAGTCTGAACTTCGACCTGTTCAGCAATCTCGGCTTGGTGGTGAACGGGATCGACCTCGTGCTGGGTGGGTTCGAGGACGTGATGCGGGGCGAAGTCTTCGGGCTTAAGCTGCCGCTGATCGGCGACGGTTTGCAAGACGGTGCCCAGTTCATTTCCGACATCCGCACGGGAATGTTGGCAGACTTGCGTGCCCGTTTCGCCGAGAATCAGAATCAGACTCACTTGGTCATTCGCCAGGCTCTGTTCGATGCCTTCGGACCGGACGGTGAAAACATCTTGCAGGACAACCCGCTGCAAGACGAAGAGTGTGACGAACAGGTGACCATCTGTGATGTGATCATGACCGTGACGGACGAAGACGGCGTGCCGGAGAATGGATTCGACGATGTGCATTTTGCGGTCAGTTTGGCCGATCCCGGCGTGACCATTGCGGTGCCGATCGATGTCGATTTCGGTTTGCCCGCGCTGGGGCTGGAAGTGACGGGCCAGGTACAACTGGAGCTGGGCTACGAATGGGATTTGGCTTTTGGCGTCAGCCGCGCTCAAGGTTTTTACATTGACACGTCCAAAGGCGAAGAGCTGAGGTTGAACCTGCGGGCGAGCATTCCCGGTCTGGAAGCCGAAGGGCGGCTGGGATTCCTGCAGGTTGATGCCGTCGACCTGGGGAGTGTCTTCGATGCGACACTGGCGGTGAATCTCCGCGATCCCGTGGCGATAGGACCGCCCAACCGTTTGACCTTCAACGATCTGGGCCGGCTCAGATCGCCGTTCGACTTGTTCGAGGTTTACTTGAACGGCACGGCCGACGTCGACTTGGACTTGCTGGCTAGTGTGGAAGGGAACGACCTGTTTCCATCCATCGGCACGCAACTGAAGATCGACTGGCAATTCCCCGACCCCAATGCGCCCGCTCCCGATCCGAACGCGCCGCGCAAGAACACGGAAAGCGCGTTTCAAGGCAGCAAGCCGACCGTCGAGTTCGACAATGTGCGGCTGAACGTCGGCCAGTTCATCAACGATTTCCTCGCGCCGATCACCGAGTCGGTGCGCGAGCTGCTGGCCCCCTTCAACGAAATCATCTCGCTCACCGACGATGAAGCACTGGGGCTGCTGGAACAACCCGTGCCGATTTTGTCCGAGGAGCCGTTCAATCTGGATGTCACATTTCTGGATCTGGCGAAGCTGTTCGGTGTATCGGAACTCGAGTTAGTTGATGACGTGCGGAAAATTGGACAGGCACTGGGCGGACTGGGTGACGTTTCCGACCAGTTCTACATCCCGCTCGGCAGCTTCAAGTTGCCGGACAGTGTCGATCCGCGTAACGACGAGGATCTAAAGGACGCTCAACTCGGTCCCGATGACAAGCAAGAGACGAACCCGAAAGACGAGTTGATGAACACCACGGGCGAGCACCAGGCCGACGCCCAGGAAGCCATGGGGTTTTTGGATAGCTTGCCCGATGGACTCGAGCTGCCGATCCTCGAGTCGCCGTCGAACGTGTTCAGCATCCTGATGGGACAGCAGGTCGATCTGGTGCGTTACGACATGCCGCCGCTGATTGTGAACTTCCCGTTTCCGCCGCTGAAGATCGGCCCGTTGATCCCGCCGATCCCGCTGTTCGCCACGTTTGGCGGCGGCATCTCGGCGGGCATCGACTTGGCCTTCGGCTTCGATACGTACGGCTTGGAGAAGTTCAAGCAGACCGGCGACGTCCTCGATATTTTCGACGGCTTCTACATCAGCGATACAGAGAACGCGGACGGCACGGGCGAAGATGTCGTGGAAGGTTTTCTGCAAGGTCGCGTGACGGCGGGTGTCGAATTGAATATCGGCGTGGCTTCGGCCGGCGTCGAAGGGGGCGTCTTTGCGACTCTGGGTGCCGACTTGCACGATCCCGACCTGGACGGCAGAGTTCACTTGGATGAATTCCTACAGAACCTGCAGCGCGGTCTGCAATGCACGTTTGATGTGTCGGGAGACGTTTCCGCGGGGCTGACGGCCTATGTCGACGTACTCTTTCCGCCGATTCACGAAAGTGCGGCCATCCTGCCGTTCGTGCAATTGATCAACTTCAACCTGACCAACGCGGACTGTTATCCCGATCGTTTTCCGCCGAAGAAGAATCCCTTGCTGCCCAACCTGCCCGAGCCGCCCACACACAACAACAGTCTGCTGGCGGCCACGGACATCGGTGTCGGTCCGGGGCAGCATCTCGACGGGTTGGCCCTGGAGGAACCAGACGACGAAGACTGGTATCGCTTCGAGCTGTTGTGGCAGGACAGCGTTGTTGTGGAAACCCGATTCAGTCACGCCATTGGCAATGTCGACCTCGAGGTTTACGACGAAGCGGGGCAGCTACTCGGCGCGAGCACATCCGAACTCGATCGCGAACAGATCTCGCTCAAGAACCTGCCAGCCGGAAACTACTACGCCCGAGTGTTTGGCACAGGCCAGCGGAATACGTACAAGCTGTTTGTCGAGCCTGAGCCCGGCAGCAACACGCGCATCATCTACGTCAACCGGCCGGGTGATAAGCCGCAGCGACAGCACAGCTTCTATGCCTTCGAGCCGGGAAGTGACAACAACGACGGACTTTCTTACACCACGCCCAAAGCGACGCTGCAAAACGTCCTCGACACGTTTGACCTCGGACCGAACGACCTTGTGGTCATGGACAGCAGCGAATACTACGACGCCAACGTGACGATGACTGCCGAAGACGGCGGCGCCACGTTCGTCGGCGTGCCGATCGAGTTTCACAGTGGCAGCGCGACGCGACTCGTCGGCGACCTCGTACTCGACGGTGTGGACAACACACGATTCGACCGGTTCCTGTTCGTGGCCAACAGCCCCAGCATGACCATCAACGACTCGGACAACAACATCATCGCACGAAGTATCTTCGAGGGTACAACCGATGGCCTGCACATCGCCGGTGATGGAGTGGACGACGCCACCGGCAACGTCATTCGCGATAACGACTTTCAGAATGGTGGTACGAGTGTCCGGATCGACAGCACGCGGCGAAATTCTATTCTCGACAATCGCTTCACGAGTCCAGGCCCGGGTTTGGGATTGACCGGGATTCACGTGAGTGCCAATGTCCCGGCCGTGGTTTCTGGCAACGACATCGCCGCGCGTGCCACGGGCCTGTATTCCGACAGCGTGATCGCCGACATCTATGGCAACGTCATCCATAACAACACCGTCGGCATGACCGGCTTCACGGGCGTACTCGGTCCCGACAACCCGCCTCCCTATGGTGCTGCGGGTGGACTGAGTCCCAACGAGATATTCAATAACGAAGTGGGGGTCCGCGTTCCACTCGGCTCGTCAGGCATGTTCGTACGGTTTGGCAACATTCATCACAACACGACCGGCATCGAAGCCTTCGGCCACGAGCAGACGATCGTCGCCAACGATATCCACGACAATACTACCGGCCTTCGCGGTACAGGTGTCCTTGGCCCCGATGGCTGGGAAGATGAACTCAGTAACTTCATTCACGATAACA
>CAUJKL010000033.1 GCA_963204995.1 Planctomycetota bacterium
ACGAAACGTTGGGCACGCTCAACACGGCGCTGTCGGAAGAGATCCTTGTCACGATCATCGTGATTTTGGTGATGGTTTTGCACTTGCGTAGTTCCATCCTCATCAGTGCTCTACTACCTCTCGCCGTGTTGATGTGCTTTATTGCGATGAAGTCCTTCGGCGTCGATGCAAACATCGTCGCTCTGTCGGGAATCGCGATCGCCATCGGCACGATGGTCGATATGGGGATCATTCTTTGCGAGAACATTCTCAAGCACCTGGATGAAGCGGACCCAGCCGAGGATCGTGGGCACGTCATATTTCGTGCCTCCAATGAAGTAGCCAGCGCGGTGTTGACGGCGGTGTCAACTACGGTCGTGAGCTTCTTGCCTGTGTTTACGATGGTGGCAGCGGAGGGCAAACTGTTCCGTCCACTAGCGTTTACAAAGACGTTTGCACTCGCCGCGTCCGTGATTGTCGCTTTGACGATCATCCCGCCAGCGGCTCACATTCTGATGGGCGGTCGGATAAAGTCGGACGCACTGCGTCGATATTTGATGGTCGCGTTGATCGTTGCTGGATTATTGTTGACCTTTTTCGTTTCCTGGTGGGTTGGGGCCATCGTTGCCGGCTTGGGCGCGTACAAGCTCTTGGAAGGACGCATTCCAACTGACTACCGGAAATATGGGCCGTATGCTGCGAGCGCCGTCGCCGTTCTGGTCGTTGGTGTGTTGTTGACCGACCATTGGTTGCCACTTGGCCCAGAAAAAGGGCTGCTTCGCAACTTCATGTTCGTTGGCCTGCTGATTGGTGGCTTGCTGGGTTTCTTCACGCTGTTTCAGCGGTACCTCTACGAACCGCTTCTCCGCTGGTGCCTTGTCCACAAACTTCTTTTCCTATCGCTACCTGTCGCGATTCTTCTGTTCGGCGGATGTGCTTGGCAGGGCTTTGATCGAGTGTTCTCGTTCATTCCGAAGGCAGGCTCATTCGTCGGTATCTCAGATTCGACAGTGCGGGAATCGCGTCTCTGGATCGCGGCCAGTTCCACATTGCCCGGACTCGGCAAGGAGTTTATGCCGCCGTTGGACGAAGGTTCCTTTCTCTACATGCCAACAACGATGCCTCATGCGTCGATCGGCGAATCGCTGGATGTCCTGCAACTGCAAAACCAGATGCTCGTTTCGATTCCCGAAGTGGATTCGGTGGTCGGCAAGATTGGGCGAGCCGACAGCCCACTCGATCCAGCGCCGATCTCAATGATCGAGACATTCATTTCCTACAAGTCCGAGTACAAGACGGATCTCAACGGCAATCGCATAAAATTTCGATACGACGCGGACACCAGTGAATACGCTCGTGACAACCAAGGTGCTCTGATCGAAGACCAGAGCGGCAGGCCGTTTCGTCAGTGGCGTGACGAGATTCGTTCACCGAACGACATTTGGGAAAAGATCACCGAAGCCGCAGACATCCCTGGCACGACATCCGCACCCAAGCTGCAACCAATTGCCGCTCGTATCGTGATGTTACAGAGTGGGATGCGTGCTCCCATGGGCATGAAGATCAAAGGCCCTGATCTGGTGACCATCGAGCGAGTTGCTCTGCAAATTGAAGGGCTCTTGAAGCAGGTTTCCAGCGTCAAAGCATCTGCTGTCATTGCCGACCGAATCGTAGGCAAACCCTACTTGGAAATTGACATCGACCGTGACGCGATCAAGCGTTACGGACTACACATTCGCACGGTTCAAGATGTGATTGAAGTTGCGATCGGCGGTCGCCGCATCACCACAACGGTAGAAGGTCGTGAGCGATATCCGGTGCGGGTCCGTTACGCGAGAGAGTTGCGGGACGAAGCGGAATCCCTGGAGCGGATTCTTGTCCCCACGCCGATGGGCCAGCAAATCCCCTTGGGGCAACTCGCCGATATCCGATATATCCGTGGCCCTCAAGTTATCAAGAGTGAAGACACCTTCCTGCTGGGCTATGTCTTGTTCGACATGAAAGCCGGGCACGCGGAAGTCGATGTCGTCGAGGATGCGCAAGCCTTCTTGCAGGAGAAGATCGACAGCGGCGAGTTTGTCCTTCCCGCGGGCGTGAGTTACGTGTTTGCCGGAAACTACGAAAATCAGTTACGGTCCCAGAAGACGTTGATGGTTGTGCTACCATTGGCGCTTGGCATCATCTTTCTGATTCTCTATTTCCAATTCAAATCCGTCATTACGACTTCGCTCGTATTCAGCGGCATCATGATCGCTTGGTCCGGCGGCTTTATCATGCTGTGGCTCTACGGCACCGATTGGTTCCTCAACTTCGACGCCTTTGGAACCAGCATGCGAACGCTGTTCCAAGTTCACACGATCAACCTCAGTGTCGCCGTCTGGGTTGGCTTTCTCGCTCTGTTCGGCATTGCCAGTGACGACGGCGTCGTAATCGCATCGTATCTCGACGAGAGCTTTCGAAAGGACCGTATTACGAATGCGAAACACGCACGCGAAGCCACCGTCACTGCTGGGATGCGTCGCGTCCGCCCGTGCCTGATGACGACGGCGACAACGCTACTTGCCTTGATTCCGGTGCTAACATCCACCGGCCGCGGCTCGGACATCATGGTCCCGATGGCCATTCCAAGTTTCGGTGGCATGATGATCGAGATCATGACCATGCTCGTCGTCCCGGTCCTCTACTGCTCCGTCATGGAATGGAAGCTCCAGCTTGGCATCGAAGATCCGCGTTTCGCTGAAAACGCGCAGTCGTGATCCATGAAGTCGACGTAAAAATCGATTCACGCCATCGTAACGTTGTCCATTTCGTCGATATCCCAGGCTATCGTTTGTTCGGTTGGTGAATACCAAGTCGCGCCGTCCTGCTCGGCGGCAGTAGTTCCGTGTTGGCCAATCATCGCAATGACGTGGCTAAATTATACGCCTGTCCCAAAACCCCAGCTACCAACCCCTTCTGATAGTTAAGAAAGAACACTTGGGTGCCCCGCCACTCGCAGCGAGCGAGTGACGGGGCACGTTTGCATGAGTTGTTCTTCTGTCGATTGCTTAGCGCCGGCGTTTCATTTGCCTGCGTCTACGGCCACGTCGCCATCCAACCTTGAAAGCGGCCTTCGAGCCGTCGCGTTTACCGTGCTTGTAAGCCCACGATGCCAAGCCCACGATGACTGCGACTGTCAGGATTGCGTCCATAGAGAGAGTTCCTCTTTCGGTGTCTTGTTTGTTGTAGTGGACCTCGCTACTTCAAAATTCGTCGCACGTCCCGTCGCTGAATTCGCACATCGTGCAGCCGAAGCCCGGTCGATGAACGAACCGCCCGCGATCCAGGTCGTCCAGATACGCCCGCACGATCTGGAAGAACCGACGAAGTTGTGACTCCGTGCGTGTCGGGTACTCGCGATACTCGATCTTCGGGGTTTTGGTCTTCACCAGGCTGCGAATCTGTAGGCCAGACTCTGTCTGTTGTGTCGTGGCACGATACAGATACGAGTACGCCGACAACTGAACTTCGTGAACTTTCTCCGTCGGCGGACCCGACTTGGCCGCCGTTTTGAAATCCACGACGACCGCTCCGTTCTCCGATGGAACGATCAAGTCGACGACTCCGAGCAACGGGATGCCCAGATCCTCGCCAGTAAACAAATCAACCAGCGGCTCTTGCAACGTTGTCTCGACAGCCATCGGAGTTGGTTCTTCGCTGAGCTGCGATAGATAGGCACCGATCAGCACCGCTGCCTGTTGCTTGAGCTTGGTCTCGTCACTGGTCGAGGTGAACGTCATGTTGTCTTCGGCCAATAACGCTTCCCAGCACGCATCGAGCCGTAGAACGACGTCATTGGCTTCAAGTTCCGTGCCGACTTGTTTATGCCGATAGTAGCACTCCAAGCCCGCGTGAACGGCCTTCCCGAGAAACAAACTCGGCGTCGTCGGCGACCGAATGCCGTCGATGTAACGCAGCTTGAATGCGACGGGACATTTCAGCCAAATGTTTAACCGTGAAGGCGAGATGTACGACCAGACATCGCTCGACCGTTCTTGCACTCCGTTACGATCTGGTGCGGTGCTGATCATGCAGGTGCTCCATCGAGGGCAGCATTCAAGTCCAGGCGACCATCCTTGATCGCCTTCAGCGTGTCTATTAACGAGCTGGCATCGAGGCTCGACAGCCCGGCGAGTGGCTTGCCGAACATCTTGGTGGCAAGCGATTCCAGGCGGCGAACACCCAGCCCTTGAATCTGACCAGCGAGTTGATTGGCATAGTTGAGCTGCTTCTGGGATGCAGTGCCGCCGTTGCTTCCGTTGCGATGGCCGTTTCCGTTCGTTGCGGCATTGCTACCAGTTGTGCCTGCCTGCGGCTGACTCGCGGGCCTTACACTTGCCCCCTGTTGCCGAGCGAGCTCGTCGTTAACAGCCTGGGCACAGGCGACGTACGCCTGCCGCACTTTCTGGTGAAATGCGTCAAGGTCGTCGAAGATTAAGCCGCTTTCGACTTCCACTTCGACGTGGCACGATGTGCCGAGACTGCCGTAATCGGGTAAGCCTACCTTCTTGTTGACGCCCACATTTAACTTGAGTGGCATAGTTCCTCTCTTTCTCGCGTAGTTCACGCGCGTACGGTTGCAAATTTCGGCGATGTATCTGGGCGCG
>CAUJKL010000034.1 GCA_963204995.1 Planctomycetota bacterium
TCGCAACCCCTTGCCGGAGCTTCGCAAACGCAAATAGCTTGAAATCATGGTGTCTCGTAAATCCACTCGACAACTGCGACCGAAGTTCCGGCAGATGCGGCGTTTGCTTCGATCCGGCCTACAACTGATGAGAAATGCGGGTTAGGGTTGTTGAATGGAAACTCGAAACGGGTTTTCTTCCCGATGCCAGGTTTGCGGTCAAGCTCGACCGGCAAGACCAAGCCGGAAATCTTGAAAGAGAAAGTTGGGGACCAAATGTGTGGAGTTTCGGAGTACGCGAATACCGCCTTGAACCCGACACCAAAGCGGCCAATCTTGTCGTCAGCGGTTGCCTTTGTGCCTTCGCCGATGTCTGTGATACCTTCAATGTCGCCCCTTTCAAAGGGTCGTCCATTGTGCTCGAAAACGAGGTTCGTCTCCTGCAATGTGAACTTCGCGCTCGTCGCGCCTGCATCCTCCGCGTTTTGCAGTAGCTCGTAGATGAAGTGTGCGCTGTCAGGGTAAAGATCTTCAACGATCTTCCGAATTCCCTTATGCTTCTCAAGAACCCGTGCGAGATCCTCTCTCTCGCTGCGAACCTCGTCGATGACGCTCATGTCCAACCGCCCTTCTTCACCGAGATTACCCCGAACACTACTGCCGACGCGTGGATGTCGCCGCTGCTAGCAGCTTGTTTGAGCGCCTCGATCCGCTCGACGAAATCGGCATTGGCTCGTTCAAGTTCGCTTTGCTTCATAAGCCGGATCTTTTCGTTGGTTGCTCGTTTTAGTTGGTCTTCGATGGCCTTGCAGCGAGCTTCGTGACTGACTGTTAAGCTGTGGACGCGGTATTCGACAAGTTGGCTATTATCGGCCTCGTGATTGGCACGAGCGGCAGACCACTTACGGTAGTGCTGGATGTCGAGCGGCTCGAATCCCGCCGGACTGATCTGCCGAGGACTGGAACAACTTGTTGCCGACTGTAGCAGAGCGAAGAGGTGTTGTTCGATCGCCACATCATTTGCAACCGCAACAAGTTCTTCGTCGGGTTTTACTCCTTGCTTCGACCAAAGGTATATGCCAAAGCGATATTCGCCGGGCGAGATATCGGACGTTTGAACTTCGAGCGTCGTGTAGGCTGTCGTGTCCAGCTTTAGGTGCAATGCGGCTTGACGAAGCAGTGGGTGAGTTACTGATAAGTGCAAAGTCGTGGGGTTCTCGGCAGCGGCATCTTGATCGAAGGTGACCGAGACCGTTGGCGTCGTGCCCTTCAGCCACTTCTCCCATTCACGCGCGACCGGGTCTTTCGACCGGGGTAACTGCTTGAAATCGTCGAGCAGCTTTGGCCGAGCATCCTTGTTTAACCGCAATGTTTTTACTGGCTTGTCGCCCAATAAGTACTCCTGCTCGTTGTCGAGGCGACTAGCGAGGTAGGAGACGACGCATTGCTGAAGAGCCGAAGGCGAGAGCCAATAGTTTTGTGCGGACTCAATATCCCTCAGCCATTTCTGATTGGGGATGCTCAAGCCGAAGAGTTCAGCTTGCTTGGATTCGAGTTCTTGCTCCTCGTTGAGCTGCCTAATGCCGTTGTCAGTAAGTCGCTTGAACCGCGCAAGTCGCTCGACCTCCGTCAACTCGAAGCTCTCTTCGATGTGTTTCAACTCTTGGGTGATTTCGCCCAAAATCTCCTCATTGCCGCCGATGGCATGTTGAAACACGCCGATCCGCATGAGGCAACGCTCGTAGATATCGGCATCGACGGTTCCGGGCGTGATCAAGTTGACGATCACGACCGTCGGGCTCTGCTGCCCGTACCGATCGATACGGCCAATCCGCTGTTCGATGCGCATGGGGTTCCAAGGCAAGTCGTAATTGACGAGGAAATTGCAGAACTGAAAGTCGAGCCCTTCACAGCCGACTTCAGAAGAGAGCAGAATGTCCAGCGATTCAGGGGTCGTCCTCGGGGAGCGCGAATCGACGGCGAATCTCGGAGCGATCTTCATCTGGGACGCTGCCGTGTACAAGTCCGTAACTTAGGCCGGCTTGCTCCACATGCTGCGACAAATAGGTGAGCGTGTGCCGGAACGTGCTAAAGACTAGCGCCTTCTTGTTGACGCAGTCTTGCTTCTCCAGCAACGCCCGAATGAATGCCTGCGCCTTCGGATCGTGTGAATCAAGCTGCCTGGCTTTGCTCAGCAACTCGGTAACGTCGACGAGGATCTTGTCGATGAATCTCGGCGAGACATCGGCATCCGTCTCGGCGGCTTCCATGATTTCCAATTGGTCGAGCTTGCCGAGCAACATGTCCTCCAGTAACGGCACCAATCCATACAGACAGCTTGCCGCTTGACGCCGAATCGTCGTCATCATGAACTTGACGTTCTGGTCACCGTGACAGAAGGTAAGAATCCGGGCGACGATTTCCAGAAGCTTGTCATGTACTTCTCGCTGACCCTCGGTGAACTCAACGGTCAATGTCTCGGGCTTGCGAACGGTAAACTCCCCGATATCACGCCGACGAGTGCGATTGATCAGGTTGCTGAAGGTGTAGAGTTCTTCGATGGACCGCGTCAAAGTGACGCGATCAGCGTTGCTTAGGGATTCTTGCTGAAGCTGATCGTAAGTCTGCTGAAACGCTGGGGTTTCGCGGATGAAGAGTCGCCCCCATTCGGTCTGAGCAGCGTCATCAAGACTGCTTCGGGCCTCACTGGCCCAACCCTCTTGCCCCTGCCGACAGTGGCGAACAGCCGCATTGATGAAGCCGTTCGGCGCGGCCATTTGTGCGAAGCTGGCGGCGTCAATAATCAAATCAGGACGCAAGACGTTGAGCAGCGTATAGAGATCGCTTTGCCCTAACTGAACTGGCGTGGCGCTGAGAAAGAGAACCGCGTCCGCATTGTCGCAGAAATACCGAACGCCGTGGTGCAGGTAGGTCTCGGTGTTCCGAATATGGTGCGCCTCATCGACAATCACCAAATCGAATTTGGGTGGTGGGTCGAGGTTGATCAGCCCCCGGTGCTTCTTGTTCGGTTTGTCGGGACCGAAGATCAAGTCCTTGTCGAAGACGGAGAATGGAAGAATCGCCTTCGAATACTGATCGGGCCATTCGCCATCCAAATGCGTCTCCTGTAAGCAGTGCCGCAGAAGCGGTCCGTCCAGCGCCGTGAACTGCTCATCAAACCGCTTCATCTCGACAACCCATTTTCGCTCGGCAACGAGTGCCTTCGGGCAGATGATGAGCACTGATGAGAGTTCCATTCGGGCTTGCAACTCTTTGATAATCAGCCCGGCTTCAATGGTTTTCCCGACACCAACTTCGTCTGCGATCAGCAGTCGGGGTCGATCTGCTCGGATCAACTTCAGGACGGGTCGATACTGATAGGGGACGAACTTCACCCGCCCGGATCGCAGTGAGTACAAATTCGCGCTAGACGGAGCGCGAAGTTGAAGGCTGGTCAGAAATGCGTGAGTTTCTTCGGCGGTCAGTTGTGTCTGGTTGTCCGCGGGAGCAACCATCGCTTGAAGCTGGCTCTCGAAATATGTGGCCTTGGCGTTGTTGTGGAAGACTCGGTAGCAGCGTTCGTCCGTTACCGCTTCAAGAACCTCGATCACGGGCATAACCACGGATGGATTGGACCGGAGGGTCACCAAATCACCCACGGTGAAAAGAACGCCTTGCCGGATTCGTGCCGTCAATTCCATCGCGGATTCTTTGCGCAGCGTTTGTTCTGGGACAGGCGATGCATGCGGGACTCGCGACGAACCAACTGGTTTTGGAAGGGGTTGGGCTGCAAGTTGCTTCACGGCGGCGGTCTTCGCTCCTTCAACCAAACTTAACGCTGTCGCAGATGCACCGATCGTCTCCAGCACCCTCCCAAGCGTGTCGGCATCGCGATAGATTTCACTGCTCGGCACATCTCTGGATGAAATGTGCGCCCATTTGTTCCGAACGGTCTGGAGTTCTTTCACCCAGTTCCGTGCCTCTCTAGGCAGCTTCAGTGCATCGGAAAGCTCAAACCAGTTCTGGTCGAGCACCCGCAACAATGCCGCGAAGTCGAGGTCTGCAAGCCCCGTAAAACGCTTCTCTTGAACTAGCCGTTGCTGTTGAAACGAGAGTCGGTCGATGACTCGCTTTTGCCACCACTCGGTCGAAAGTGTCGGCAGGCTTGCGGAGAGAAATCGCTCCTACTCGGAAGTCGCCATCTTGATAAGGTCATTCATCGTTGCACTCGCGATGTTTCTGCGAGAAAAAAGTGATACCGCCGCAGTCTTGATTCAGTCATTCCGTCGTTGTTCACAGCAACTCGGGCGAGCAAAGAACAGTATACGAGGGTGCCGCGCCTTCAACACGCTTCGAGGGTGAGTAACAACAAGATTCTAATTAGCTCCAAAGATGTAAGAAGAAAGATTGGGGAGAGTTAGCGAGACTCCTAGGGACGGCAGAAGAGCATCGGCTAAGGCTAGTAGACAGAGTGCGTTGGTGTCAGCGTGGGGCTCGGACGCCGAGCCTCCGACAACCAATGCACACATCACTCTACAGGGCAGCGACGTGTCGTGGATCTCGCCGGCTTGATCGACGTCTCGGCCGAAATCGAGCGGCTCGATGGAGAGGAAGCCAAACGCAGAACCTGATCCAAGGCAAAGCGAAGAAGCTTGAGAACGCAAGCTTCGTCGATCGTGCCCCCGCCGATGTTGTAGCCAAGGAACGAGAGAGTTTGGCTCAGCTTCAGGATCAACTCACGACTCTTGCGAAATCGCTCGCGGATCTGAAAAATCAGGCGTAGGGCGGCACAGCCGCAATGTGCGTTAGCCTTTCTAGGCTGACACGCCCCTTGTCAGGCTGGAAACCGAATACCTTGAGAGTCTTTACTCGCTAGGCCGCTCTGTGTCGTTCCGCAGCATTCGGATGATATGCCGCGCGAGGTGTTCCTTGATTTCCCTGTAACGGGGAACTGGCTGAGAGACGCCCGTATTGGAATTGCGATA
>CAUJKL010000035.1 GCA_963204995.1 Planctomycetota bacterium
GACCCCACGAATTCAAGACGACCACGAATTGGATTTTGGTATCACCTTATTCTCCCGCTTCTCCCGCTGCCTTGTCGAGAAGCCGCTGACTCCCAGAGTTCTCGGCTCCTGGATCAGGAGTTCTGAGGCTGGAAAGCCCGACGTACAGGATGCCACCGGTCAGGCTGGAAAGGCTGCTCTTTGACAATTCGCTAAACATGAACTGCGAACGGGCTGGTTGATACAGGCGACGCGACTGGCGGGGGGGCGCACCCCGCGTGCCGCGTTGAGCCGGGACGGCCCGGCCGCTAATGCCGGCGTCCCGCCGCTCGAGAGTTCGTCCGAATTGCGATTTACTCGCCCGAAATCGATCGGCTAGATTGGTGTAACGATCGGCAAAAAGCCGACATTCATTCTCTTCAAGGAGGAAGTCTTTAATGCGTCGTCTGCGAATTATTTCGAGCGTGATTGCTATCTGCATGACGATCTGCGCGGTTCTCATGTCTGTCGTGATTCTGGTCGGGCTGGGAGTCGGCTACTGCCTGCACCAACTCGTGCCGGAAGTCGATCTGGGTTCGGCGACCGTGATCGGCGTCCTGGCGATCATCTCGGGCGTTTATTGCATATTGCAGTTGCTGCGCGCGAGTGCCTCGCTCAAGTCCGTGGAGACGAGTTTCGCCGAGGATGCGGACGACCCGGTCTTGTCGGATGAACAGGTGGAATATGTCACGGATCAGCTTACGGATGCGATCCTCACGAATCTCGGTCGGTCAAGGCGGAAGTCCGGCTCCTGGTCGCGTCCACGCCATCAAGGCTGATGCGCAATTCCGACGAGAACATGGCTGCTCCGCGACACGTGATGGACTGGCCGCGAGTACGGCAAGTCGATGCAGAAATCTGACAAATACAGGACTGGATCATTGCCCGAACTTAATCGCACACCTTGATACCGTGAGGGCAGAAAGCCCGCACTCGCAGGTAGTCCGTTTCGTCGAATTCTGGTATAAGTCTTTTTGGGAAAAGCGTATTTTCCTGCTCAAGAAAACTTTGCCGATCAGCCGTGCCAGGAGGGTGTTCTAATGAAGACAGTTTGCAAATGGACGTGTGTATGTGCGGTAGCTACCTTGATGTGGCTGGTAATTAACCCGTCAGTCGCTGAAGCTGGGAAGTGGCGTCGCTACAGCTCGGTCCACGTCGTCCAGCCGGTCTATGCCGCTCCCGTCCGCGTCTACGCACCAGTTCGTGCGTACGTTGCTCCCGCACCGGTAATTTACCGTTCCTACCGCGCGCCGGTGAACGTCTACGCACCTGGAGTGCGGGTTCACGTCGGTGGTTACCGTGGCGTGAACGTGAGTGTTGGCGGATGGGGCTGGTAAACCTGTCCGGACCCAGTGACGTTTCTTCCGCGATTGCGCCGGCGAGAGCCGTCGCATCGAGATGTCGTCGGGAACCTTTCTCGTCAACTCAACTTCGTAATGCCGGGAATGGCGATCTCGACTTCAGGCGCTGAACCCCAGGCGTATTGCTTGGGCGATAGATCCTGTTTCGAGTTCATTGCCTGCTCCCAGGTGACTTCCTGGCCCGTGTAGGTCGCCATGCGTCCCATGATCGCCAGGAGCGTGCTCTTGGCCATGTACTCGCCGTTGTTGAGCGGTTGGCCTTGGCGAATGCCAGCGAACAGTTCGTCATGCTCGACTTGATACATGTTTTTGACTTTGTCTTTGAACTCCCATGTGGACTCGGTGGTGATCGCCAGGCGACGCTCGGATACATGGGCACTGCCTGCTGAGCCTCTAGCGTACGCGGCGCTATCGTTTCGACAGCCAGCTTGCTGCCGCGTATTGCTAAAGATTCGGGTGCCGTTTTCATATTCATAAGTCACACTGTGGTGATCGTAAATGTTGCCGTACATGGCGTCGGTGCGCACCTGTCGCCCGCCCATACCGATCGCCTTGGTGGGATAGCCGTTCATGATCCACGCACAGACGTCCAGATAATGCACGTGTTGTTCGACGTTGAAGTCGCCCGACAGCCACGTAAAGTAATACCAGTTGCGCATCTGCCAGTGCATGTCGGTCCAGTCTGTCTGTCTTGGCTTGACCCAGATGGTTCCTCGATAGTCGTTCGCCATCAGTGTGTGAATGTCGCCGATCGCGCCGTCGTGGAGTCGGCAGACCATCTCGCGAAAGCCCGCGTCGTAGCGCAGGCAGAGGCCGGAGACGACGGACAGCTGCTTGCGTTTTGCTTCGGCACACGTTTCCAAAACCGATCGCACTCCAGGAGCGTCAACCGCGACGGGCTTTTCGGCAAAGACATGTTTGCCCGCTTCCACCGCTGCTTTCAAGTGCATCGGGCGAAATTGCGGCGGAGTCGTCAGCAGGACGACGTCGACGTCGGTAGCTAACAATTGTTGGTAGGCGTCAAAGCCAACAAATTGATGCTCCGGCGGAACATCGATCTTGGCCGCCACTTCCTCGTCTGCAGAAAGTGTTTTGAGGCTCAGCGCCAAGCGATCTTCGAACGCGTCCGCCATCGCGATAAGTTTCACGTTCTTGTCCGCCAGCAGCGCCTGTTTCGCAGCACCGCTGCCGCGTCCGCCGCAGCCGATCAAGCCGACTTTCAACACGTCGTCGCCGGCTGCATGAACCGCTAGTGGCGAGGCCAGCTTGCTGACCGC
>CAUJKL010000036.1 GCA_963204995.1 Planctomycetota bacterium
CGTCCGCTCCGTGAAGTCGTTATCCTTCTTTGAGAAGTACCGAATGCGGCCCTTCGTAAGAGAGTGGATACAAGCAATAAACTGGTCGTGATTTTTAATTCTTTCATCCATAAGGAGCCTCCAATGCTTGAGCAACCGAACGATAAAGTTGACCGGGTGGCGGCCAAGGATTCTCCATTCAATTCCGACGTGGACCGTCACTCCGGTCCAACGCATAGTTCGTCGGATGTTGTTCGCAAGACGACCCATTATTTCGAGACGTTGACGGACGCAATGCGACCGCAGGACGACGGCAACCTCAAGTTTGATGTTGTGGAACACGGTATCAATTCATTTCCAGAAACCATTCGTGTGACGGACAGCCAAGGCCGTTGGTGTGTTTACGCTCCGATCACGGAGAATGGCCGCGACGTGCGAAGTCACGGTTATTTCGAGACGAATGTTCATTTGGAGGACGCGAAAGAACGAGACAATCAGGAATTACGAGAAAGTCACAGTTTGCAACACGCATCGTCATAGCGATCGCTGTCGCCGTTGTACGGTTCGCGAACGCCGCTGAATGTTTCATCGAGAACAGTCAATGATTCGATATCGTCAATCTTGTATCGCCGCCAAGGAGTTGTTCCCGGTCGTGACGTGTAGCCATCGGTTTGCCATCCCTCGAAATACCATTCGTCGTCTGCGGACGGATAAACAACGTGCGGTTCCAGCGTTCTCGATTTGCCGTCAAACACAATCGTCACGAGACGCCGCCCGCGAACCGCAGAACACAATTGGTCTTTGTGCATAAGGAACCATTTTTATGAGTAACGCTAATCCGACGAACGACCGCGATAACCACGCGGCGGGAGACGATTCACCATGAAGCCGGACGACGCACGCCGCTGTGGTTCATCGCATTGTTCGGTTGCGGTATCTCAGGGGTGGTATGGTAGCAACGGGCCAACGTCACGCTTACGTGAGGTCGAGGAGATCATGTCCGTCGCCGGTCGTTTGATCGGCGAATTTGACCATCGCGTATCTGGTGACGTAGTCTCTGGTCATCGGATGCTTATTGGCATTGATCCAAGCTTCCCATTTGGAGGCATTCACTTTCACTCGTTGGACGTTCGTTCCGGCAGCGACGGACTCCTTTTCAAAATCATTAAGACGCTTGGCCGCATCGGCATAGTTACCGGCTTCGACGCTTTCATGTTTTGGAAAGAGCCTCTTAAACGCCTCCCAGTTTTCTTCCGAGTGATAGTCTGGAACGATCACGGGCGGGTTGTTTCTGTTGTTCATTGAAAGACGGTCCTTATGAAACAAATAGCTGCAAGCGAAAATGTGTCATTCACACCCTCGAATCAGGCCAATGGCAATACAAGTTATAAAAAACGACCACATCGCTCCGTGAACCCACGTAAGCGTGCCTTCGTCGGATTCCTGTTTTGTCGCGACGGCCAGGGCGTAGATGACACTAATCCACCAAGCAACAGCGCCGACAACGCATAGTCCAATGAAGATGTAAGCAATGACTACCATAAGGAGTTTCCGTTATGAGCACTGAGCAACCGAACGCTATGGATAACCGGGACCGAGAAGTTGATGTTGATGTGAAGCCGGACGCCGTCGAGGGCTCCGGTTCATCCAATAGTTCGTTGGATCTTTCGTTTACCGCGTCGCTTCCACACGACACCATTCCGGTTCCTTGTCGAAAAAGTGAGTCTTGCACGCCAAGCGATGCTCGTGAGCAGCAGCCATCACAAGGATCGTCAGATCCATCAGCCCGTTGGGCTGCAAAGGTATCAGCCAGACATTGTCGGCAAGCCTTTGTATTTGCGGTCTGGGCGGTCCGAATCCTTCTATGGCGTGCAAGAACGTATGCCAGTTCGAAAGCGGTATCGTTGGTTCGGTGGGTTTTTCGACAACCAGTAAAACAGAGTGCATCAGTAGTCCCTTGTAACAAATTCGATATGGATCAGTTTCTTGAAAAAATGGGACCGTTCGTCGATTCGCTGATAAACAGTCCGGCTCCGACGAACGATAACGAGTAAGCCGAAACGCGGTCGGACGCGCGTTTTTGGCTCCTTCCGCCTTGTCCGCGTCCCTTTTTGAAATCACGAGGACAGGTCGGCGTAAACGGTTAGTGCGCCGATAAATGTTTGAAATGCCCCCAACACAAAGAGAAGCAAACCTCCATCCGTCGCTGACTCCCATCCAAGCGCGGCAGCGCACAAACCGCCTATGACCAAGAATCCACCGAACCAAAAGCAGAATCCGAATCGCTCTTTACGTGGATTGTTGGTCATGGCATGTTTCCCAACGAACGCCCCGGATCACGGGGACCGAAAGGAAGATTATGAACTCAAAAACTAGCGCCGATGAGGTCTCCCGTGCATCCGATTGTTCGCATTCTTCGGGGGACGTTCTGTTAGAGTTGATCGCAGCGTTCAATAGATTTTTCGAGGGCACGGCGTCAGCGGAGATCGTTGACAATTGTGTTCACATTACAGTCGGCACGCAGACATTGATTGTGTCGTTGCCTACAGTTGTTGGCGGACAGTGTCGGCCAGTCGATGTTACGGATTAGTTCCTCGCATCTTTTGGTAGGCATAGACGTAGACAGTCTTGCGATCGCCGCCACTTGGCCCGCCATCGCAACCGAGTTTTAGTAGAGCTTGTTCGACCGATCGAGCGTCCGTGTCGTTGAAGCATTGTCGAGTGATGTAACCGCATCCTTGTTTTGGTACGGAGTGGTCATTGAACAATCGCGTTTCCCAATCAGAAGCAATTCCGGCGTACCATCCGGCGAAGTTGCTTCCGATGTGGGCGACGATTTGCTGGTACACATTCTGTGCTGAATCTGGCGTCATGAGGCTGCCTCCTTTGAATGCGAACGACCGCCATAACCGGGCGGCGGGAGAAGACCAATGAGTTCAGAGAAGACGCCGGACGCCGCTCCGGTTCATGGCATTGTTCGTCCGTTTGATGCGTCACGGTTGACGAACGATGGAGTGGTGGTTTGGTCACACCGGAATCCGGTGCATACGGAAGGAGACGCCGCCATCACCGACGATGGCAACGCGGACGACATCATCTGTATAGATGAGGTTCTTGAATGGTCCCCAACTGTTGGTTTGCCTGAAGAATAAATCAGCATCGTGTTCTGGTGTGTCGTACAGGAAGCAGGGAAGTCCGTCCTTTGATTGCGCTAGTTCAATTTGTGAGTTCACTTCGGCTTCACTTGATAGCGATTCAGCCAGATGTTTTGCAAACTCATCGGTCAAGTCGAGAACGAGCACCACAAACGGAGCGGAGCCACGGCGAGCCTTGGCATCGACAGCGATCATTTCGATACGTTCTTTTTGGAAGTCAAATAGGCTCTTGCGTTCGGATGACATCGGGAGGAATCCAGTATGAGCAGTGATGTGAGGACGAACTTTATTAATTGACAGTCCAAATCCTCGAATAAACCCTTTATTCCCGGTTTTATTCGAGGTAGGAATAAACTATTCAGCGGTTTTATTCGAGGTGGCCAGATTCTACCAGCGTCTCAATTCGAATGCAACCTTTCCTACTTGACAAATGTTCACGTATTTGTATTCTCCTTGTTGAGACTGTTTCACAAGGGAGGGCTCCTGATAAGCGTGAGAAAGTTTTGTCGGTTGCTGAACGAAGTTAACGCCGGGCGGCAGGCTGCAATGTACGTTAGCCTTTCTAGGCTGACACGCCGCTTGTCAGGCTGGAAAGCCTGACGTGCTTGAATGCTCGCAAGACAGTCGCATCGATCCAAAGGAACCTTCGATCGTGCAACAGGTGCGTCGCGCGCTTTCGCACTCGGCGTCATCCGTGATAACTGCGATACCAGTCAACAAACTTTTGTACACCTTCTTCAATCGGTGTCTTGGGCTGGAATCCTACATCGGCGATCAAGTCGTCGACATCGGCGTAGGTTGCAGGCACATCGCCTGGTTGGATCGGAAGCATATTCTTTTGTGCCTGGCAGCCGAGCGAGCGTTCGAGGACTTCGATCATGTGCATCAGCTCAACCGGCTGATTGTTGCCGATGTTGTAGAGGCGATAGGGGGCCAGACTGGTGCCGGGATCGGGCAGATCGCCGCTCCAATTCGCGTTTGGTTTCGCCGTGTGATCTGCCGTGCGGATGACGCCTTCAACGATATCATCGATGTACGTGAAGTCGCGGCGCATCTGGCCGCGGTTATAGACATCAATCGGCCGGCCCGCGAGAATCGCCTCGGTGAATTTGAACAGCGCCATGTCGGGGCGTCCCCAGGGTCCGTAAACCGTGAAGAATCGCAGTCCCGTCGTTGGCAGACGGTACAGGTGGCCGTACGTGTGAGCCATCAGTTCGTTGGCCTTCTTCGAAGCGGCGTACAAGCTGACTGGATGATCGACGTTATCGTGAACCGAGAAAGGCATCTTCGTATTGGCACCGTACACCGAGCTCGATGAAGCGTAAACCAAATGCTTCACTTGATGGTGTCGACAGCCTTCGAGAATGTTCGCGAAGCCAACTAGATTGCTCTGCACGTACGCACCGGGGTTCTCGATCGAATAGCGAACACCCGCTTGCGCTGCGAGATGGATCACAACCTCTGGATGATCTTGCGAGAACAGCTTGTTTAGGCTCGCCGCGTCAGCGATGTCCAGTTCTCGAAACTCAAAGCCCTTCCGACCATCCAGTTGTGCAAGTCGATCGCGTTTCAACTGCACACTGTAATAGTCATTCAGGTTATCGATCCCGATGACCTTGTCGCCACGATCGAGGAGCTTCGACGCTACGTGATAGCCGATGAATCCCGCAGCACCAGTAACAAGAAAGTTTGTCATGAGCGACCTCTAGGCAGCCTTTCGCAAGGGCGGAGCTTTCTTGCGGGAGGTCATCGGAACGATCTGAATTACATCGACCTTGCCGCGCTCCAGTTGTTCGACTCGTTCCGCCAGGCGATCTAGGAAGTCGATTATCTCCGTCGCCGCCGCTTCGCCGACGTGAACGGTTAACGCCTTGCGACTTCTAAAGCTTAGTTCGAGTTCTTTCATTTCATCGGTTCCCATTGACAGTTTAGTCACGAATTACTCGACCGTCACACTTTTCGCGAGATTGCGAGGTTTATCGACATCGCACCCACGCAGGAGCGCGATGTGGTAGGCGAGCAGTTGAAGCGGAATCGTACTGACGATTGGCTGGACAAACTCTTCGACGCTGGGGACGGAGATAACGTCGTCAGCCAGTTCCGCAACGCGTGTGTCGCCATGCTCAACGATCGCGATAACGGGCCCACCGCGAGCTTTAACTTCTTCGATGTTCGACATCACCTTCTCATAGACAAACCCTTGCGGCACAATGAACACGCTGGGTGTCGACTCGTCGACCAGCGCGATCGGCCCGTGTTTCATCTCCGCAGCGGGATACCCTTCGGCGTGAATGTAGCTGATCTCTTTGAGTTTCAGAGCGCCTTCCAACGCGGTCGGGAAGTTGTACTGCCGCCCGAGGTAGAGGAAATTGTTTGCGTCGCAGTACTTGGCCGCGATTCGCTTACACTCTTCTTCGGTTTGTAACGCTGCTCGCACTTTGCTGGGCAATGCGTGAAACGCGTTGATAATTCGCGTCCCGGCATCGAAACTGAGATGCCGCATCCGACCGAAGTAAAGAGCCAACAGGGACAGCACCATGCACTGTGACGTGTAGGCTTTCGTCGAAGCGACGCCAATCTCCGGGCCGGCGTGCAAGTAGACACCGCCGTCGGCCTCTTGAGCAATACTGCTGCCCACGACATTACAGATCGCCAGTGTGCGATGTCCTTTGCGTTTCATCTCGCGAATCGCACCGAGGGTATCCGCCGTCTCGCCGCTTTGCGAAATGGCAAAGACCAGCGTGCCTGGCTCGACCGGCGGGTTTCGATAGCGAAGCTCGCTGGCGTATTCCACTTCGACCGGGATACGCGCGAACTCTTCGATCAAGTACTCGCCAAGCAGCGCAGCATGCCAACTCGTACCGCACGCCGTGAGAATGATTCGCTTGATGCCGCCGAGTTGCTGGGGCGTCAGATTCAGTCCGCCGAACATGGCAGTGGCGTCATCTTCGGTCAGGCGACCTCGCATCGCATTCTTGAGCGACTCGGGCTGCTCGTAGATCTCCTTTAGCATGTAATGTGCATAGCCGCCCAAATCCACGTCCGGCGTGCCGACTCGTAACGCTTCCACACTATGTCGGATCTCGCCATGATCGCGGTGCAACACTTGGACAGAATCCGAAGTAACGACAGCGATTTGATGATCGCTTAAATAGACGATCTTGTCGGCGTATCCGGCCAAGGGTGAAGCATCGCTGGCAATAAAGTGCTCGTCGTCGCCAATGCCCAGCACCAATGGACTGCCAAGCCTTGCGGCGATGATCACTCCGGGATGGTCACGAAACATGATCACCAGCCCGTAAGTGCCGCGCAACTGACTCAGCGCCGCTTTGACCGCCTTCACGAGCAAGGCGTACGGATCTTTCGAGCGTGTGGGTTCATCGGCAGTACCCGCCGCTCCCAGGCAGTCCGTGATTAGATGCGCAATTACTTCGGTGTCGGTCGCTGACTGAAAGACATACCCTTCGGTTTCCAGTCGCGATTTTAGTTCTTGAAAGTTCTCGATCACTCCGTTGTGGCAAATCGTGACGACGCGGTCGCCTCCCACGTGCGGATGAGCATTTCCTTCGGTCGGTGGTCCGTGCGTCGCCCACCGGGTGTGTCCGATCCCAACGGTTCCCTGCAGCGGAGAAGTGGCGAGCGCCGAGGCGAGTCGTTCGATCCGCCCCGTCGTCTTGCAGATCGCAACGTGGCCAGCTTGGTCCGTGATCGCGACTCCCGCACTGTCGTATCCTCGATACTCCAGTCTCCGGAGGCCTTCTAACAGAAAGTCACTTGCTTCACGATGCCCGACGTAACCGACGATTCCACACATTTCCGCGTTGCTCCAACTAGTCCGACCGGACAAGGCTTTCGGTTGAGATGAGACAAGGGGGCGGATAGTAGCAAAACCGGGTGGATGCTCGAAGGCCATTCTTTCGAGCAATCAGCCGCCTGCTAGCTTACGACTGTCCGAAGTGTTGATGGCAGTGTAGTCTGGACTTTTACTCAATTCGGCCACCCGAGAGCCTGAGGGTTTGATGACTTCACACCGAGAATCTGTGGCAACCTCGATTGCCAACAAGACCGCAACCATTGGGATTGTCGGTCTGGGTTACGTTGGCTTGCCGTTGGTCCGTGCCTTTATCGAGGTCGGATTTACGGTGTACGGCTTTGATGTCGACAAACGCAAAGTCGACCGATTGTTGCTGGGCGAGAGTTATATCAAACACCTGCCGAGCGAGTGGATCGCGGCCTGTGTACAAGACAAGACTTTCATTCCGACATCCGACATCGGGCGGTTGGGCGAACCGGACGTGATTCTGATCTGTGTTCCCACGCCGCTCACCGACAGTCGCGATCCCGATTTGAGCTACGTCGAATCGACAACTCGCCAGATTGCCGCTACTTTGCGACCGGGACAACTCGTGGTCCTCGAAAGCACAACTTATCCGGGAACGACGCGCGACGTCGTCTTACCAATTCTGCAGCAGTCGGGATTGGTCGTCGGCCAGGACTTCTTTGTGGCCTACAGTCCGGAGCGTGAAGATCCGGGCAATCCCGATCACTCGGCACAGCGCATTCCCAAAGTTGTTGGCGGCATCGACGAGGCCAGTCTGCAACTCGCACTTGCAGTCTATTCACACGCGGTCGTGCAAACCGTTCCTGTGTCGAGTTGCGAAGTAGCGGAAGCGTGCAAGATTTTGGAGAACACCTATCGATCGGTGAACATCGCGATGGTGAACGAGTTGAAAGTGCTATTTCATCGGATGGGGCTCGACATTTGGGAAGTTATCGACGCAGCGAAGACGAAACCGTTCGGCTTTCAAGCTTTCTATCCGGGCCCTGGCCTGGGTGGACATTGCATTCCAATCGACCCTTTCTATCTCAGCTGGGTGGCCCGGCAACACGATCTTTCGACACGATTCATCGAACTCGCCGGCGAGATCAACACGAGCATGCCCGATTACGTGATCGCTCGTGTCACGGAGGCGCTCAATGACGCCGCCAGGCCGATTCGTGGAAGCAAGATCGCAATCCTGGGAGTCGCCTATAAAAAGGATGTTGACGACCCGCGTGAGAGCCCGTCCTTCAAACTAATGGAGTTGCTTCAATCACGCGGCGCGAGTCTCAGCTACAACGATCCGCACATCCCGGTCCTGCCATCGATGCGGCATTTCACAGTGCCTGCTCTGGCGAGTGAAGAGCTGACGAGCGAGTATCTGTCGTCGCAAGACTGCGTGGTCATCGCGACGGATCATTCTTCGTACGATTGGGATTTTATCGTTGAACATGCGCCAGTCATTATCGACACACGCAATGCCACCCAGCACGTCACTCGCCACCGCAAGCGGATTTACAAGGCGTAGCTCCTATGGAGTGCTGTGACTTGTCACAGCTTTCCCATTCTGGGCGCAGCCCTTTTGCTTGAGCGTCGTGGTACGCCGGAAAATACCAAAGCGGTGACAAGTCCCCGCCGCCCAAATAACGAGGGAAATGCTTGACGTTGCCGAAATCACGCATTAACTTGATCGGCGGGCCGAAACGCATCCTTCTATCGCGAGGCAGGCTCTCTTATGTCACCAAATTCAGTACAGCAGAAGCCAACATCCGCATCACTTAAAGAAGTCTTGCGCCAATACTGGGGCTACGACGAATTTCTTCCCTTGCAACAAGAAGCGATGGCTTGCGTGATGGCGAGCCAAGACAGCGTGGTCGTGCTGCCGACCGGCGGCGGCAAGTCGCTTTGTTTTCAAGCACCGGCGGTGTGCTTGAATGGCTTGGCGCTGGTGGTTTCGCCGTTGATCTCGTTGATGAAAGACCAAGTTGACACGTTGCGATCGGGTGGTGTTCCCGCTGCGTTTATCA
>CAUJKL010000037.1 GCA_963204995.1 Planctomycetota bacterium
CAGCCCAGATGTGTCGGCCCGCTGGGCCTTTGCTTTCCTAACGCTTCACCACCGGTGGTTTACACCACCGGCAGTGGCTATGCCGACCCTTCGGGCCTAAGACGCAGAGGTTCGAAAAGCGTGAGCTATGTTTGTACGGACTGACCGATGTAATCCGACCTCCAAAGTGACCCGATGTTGAAGACCGAACTGCGTTCTCCGAACCGCGTACTCAGCGAGCGAATTCAATTCGTCTCGTGCGCG
Source organism: Planctomycetota bacterium (assembly GCA_963204995.1). Lineage (GTDB taxonomy): Bacteria > Planctomycetota > Planctomycetia > Pirellulales > Pirellulaceae. The sequence continues at coordinate 244 of CAUJKL010000037.1, forward strand.
ATCTTGGTATTGTTCTTCGCGGGTTGGATCGGCTGGTTCTTTCCCTTTGATGACTTACTGGATCAGAGTGGCACGCCGCTGGGTGCCGATTTCTCGATGTTCTACGTCGCCGGGCAAGTTGTCTTGGACGGAGCCGGTGAGCAACTGTACGAACAGGCCGAGCATCAACGTCGACTGCAACAACTGTTTCCTGCGATCGATCCGAGCTTTGCATTGCCGTATCGTTATCCGCCATGCGTGGCGACGCTGATGGTACCGCTGGCTGCGTTGCCCTATGCGTTGGCATACGCCGTGTTCTTTGCTCTTTCCGCTGTGGCCTGGTGGACGGCGGCGCGTCAGCTCGTTTCCGTATGCCCGGAACTTCGAGTCACGTGGCAGCGATCGTTGCGCTGGGCGATTCTTGGGTGGCCTGTCGCGCTCGAGACGCTCGTTGGCGGCCAAGCATCGATGTTTGCACTGTTGATCACCGTCGGCGTCTATGTGCTGTTGCGAAATCGGCACGTTGTGTTCGCGGGCGCGATCCTGGCCTTGGCCGCCTATAAACCGAATGTCCTCGCTTTGCTTGCGCTCGGCTGCTTGTTTCGATATCCACGAATGTTGAAAGGCTTTTTGCCGGCGGCGGCTGGAATCTGGCTCTTGTGTCTCGTACCTGCCGGATGGGAAGGATTGCGGCAGTATCGCGAACTGACCGCCAACTTGGCGACTCAGTCTTGGGACGTCGCGACGCCGATCTGGAAAGTCCACGGATTGACGCCGTGGTTTCAATTCATGTTCGGAGACAATGGTCGGCTGGTTTGCGGACTACTAGGGATTGCCGCGACGCTTGCTGTGGCGATTCGCGCGAGGGTTGTTACTGTGAGTGAGCCGATTGAACCGATCTGGTTCGCAACGCTCATCTCGCTCAACGCGCTCTGCAATGCCTACACACCGACCTATGACCTGGTACTGCTTTTGGTCGGAGCGACATTGACCGCCGAGCACTTGGTACACCGGCACGGGCCGAACGTCAGTCGAACGCTCGGGGCAGCACAGTTGCTACTCGCCATCATTTATTTTGGCCCGCATCTTTCGCAGTTCGTCGCTAAATCAACTGGCGCGCAACCGTTCGGTTTGGTTCTCGCCGCCCTCGCCATTTGGCAAGGCGGATTACTGTGGCAGTCGCAGCGAGAACCCTCAGAGGTGAGCGATCAGTTACTCACTTCCGTATCCGGTTGATAATTGACTTCGCGATACAAGCCAGCTTCGTCGACACCATCTCCGTTCCAGTCTCCGACCACCGGTTGATCGTTGGCTCCGCCCATTTCGAAGACGCGGTCATGAGCGGTCAGCTCGCGGTTGCCATCGGAATCAATCATCCATTGGCCCGCTCGATAGACGCCAATTTCATCGACACCATTACCATCGAAGTCACCAACGATGGGAATGTCACCGGTCTGGCCGAACTGCAAGATCGCGTCTTTGCTCGACCAGCGGCCATCGCCATCCAAGTCCAACTGCCAAGTCCCATCTCGGTAAATGCCGATCGAGCGAATGCCATCGCCATTCCAATCGCCGGAAACGGGGATATCCTTACCCGATCCAAAGCGGAACACGTGGTCGACAACATCGATCCGTCGTGGGCCAGCTTCGTTTAGCTGCAACAAACGCCGTCCGTCGGTGGCATTCTGCTTGGAGGGCGGAACATTTTTCGGCCTTTGTCTAGCGGCGACAAAGGTCGCGTCGTTGGCCGGATCGGGCAAGCCCGGTTCCGATTCGAGTGCTCGCGAATCACCGAGCCACTCGGGTCCGTACGTGCCAATGTCGTCTTTGCCATCGCCGTCCCAGTCACCGACGACGGGGAAGTCCTCTTCTCCGCCAAGCTGTGCCCACAAGTCTTCCTCGTCCCAGAAGCCGTTGCCGTTGAGGTCGATGAACCACTCACCGCGGAAGAAGACCGCGATCTCATCGATCCCATCACCGTTGAAATCGCCGGAAATCGGAATGCCGCCGCGAACACCAAAGATATAACGGCGGACTTCTAGTTCTTCAGTAGCATCGTGCTGCCCAACGGACAGCGTCCATTCGGCGCTCCGCATCTGGTCGGCTTGCCAGTTCGTGTAGTCGAGATAACGAGCTTGTCGCCAGACTTCGCTCGTCGGTTGATCGGCCGTAATTTCACGCGGTTGACCGCCGTTGATCACGCTTAGATGCCATGTAAATCCCATCGCACCTTCGACTCCGCCAGCGTAAACATTTAGTAGCGGACCAATGACTCCGACGGCGGCCGGGATGGTCCCGATCAGCGGCGGAATCGACGCAGGAGGCAGATTGGGCGGCAGAGGGGGTGTCGGTGGTGGTGGGAAAAGAATGGGAGTCTCTGGCTCAACTTCAACCAACACTTCGCTGAAGTTGTTGTTTTGGGCGATGCTCGCGACGGCGACAGGAATGCGGATGATCGCGTCGTTTCGTGGATCCTCAGCAAGCTGAGTGAGCGTTCCGGCTGGTATGAGGTCACCATCGTTAAAGGCCATTGCTTGAGGAGATCCCGGCGTGTCGATGCCGTCGAAGTATCCGGCTGGTTGAATTTGGAAAACGGCATAGTCGCGCCCGCCGAGCAGACCAGTGAACTCATAATAGCCGTTGGCATCCGTCGTCGTGCGAACCGGACCGGCAGGGTGCGTTCCTGCGAGCAACTGACTGCCGTCAATCAGCAGTCCGGTGTGGCCATCGCGTAGTTCCAACGTGACGCCCGCAATCGGAGTGTCATCGGGAGTAAATATCCCGTCGCGAATGGCTCGCAAGTTCGCAGGCGGCAGTCCGTCTTTTGTCTTGATCGCCGCACCGTCTTGGAAAACGAAACCTGACAACTTGGCGGGAGGAAGTTCACAGAAGTTGTAATCCTGGAACTTGTCACCCGACGAAACGATGATGCTCGTCAGCAAGTCAGATGCGCCGACGACACCACCGCCACTTCCTACCACTTCGCCGCCGTGAAAATAGCCGCTGGGTTGAGTCTCGCGGATCGAATAACTTCCCGGTATAAGCCCAGTGAATTCATACTCGCCATTGTTGTTCGTCAACTGCGTGGCAACGACATCGCCGCGGTCATTGAGCAACTCGACAGTGACGCCTGCCAATCGAGGCTCGCCGACGTCGACGATACAGTCGCGATCCGTATCGGCGTGAACAATGCCCGCAATGCTCGCGCCCAGGAACTCGCCGAAATTGTATTGCGTGGCCGCATCACCCCAACGCAACGTGATGCCGCTGATCTGATCGTTGCCCGCAGTACCAACGGTCTGGCCATCGATCGAGCCCGCCGTGTCTTTGCCATCCAGCCAGCCAGTCGGTTGCTGTTCAGACACGGTGTAAGTGCCCGCTGCCAAGCCAGTGAACTCGTAGGAACCGTCGGGTGCTGTCAGCGCGGTCGCGATGATCGCACCGCTGGCGTTTCGCAACGCTAATTGCACACTACCGATGCCGTCGTCGCCGGGCTCGAGTGCTCCGTCGTTACCACGATCGTGATAGACATTGCCGGCGAGCGAAGCGGGTGCATGTTCGCAAAAGTCATAATTCACTCCCTGCTGACCCGACGTCAGAACGATGCCGCCGATGACGTCGACTTGGCTGATCGTTCCGACCGGATTGCCGTTCACGGCACCGATGTGAGCTTCGCCATTGATCAGACCGTTGGGCGTCTGTTCAACAACAGTGTAAGTGCCGGGAAGCAAACCGTTGAAGCTGTACTCGCCGTTCACGTTGGTCCGTGCCGTCGAAAGAGTGGCACCGCTGGCATCGAGCAAGGTGATGAGTACATCGGCCAGTGCGGGAGCGATGACTCCGGGGCCGGAGCAGTTCCCGTCCGCATCCGTGAGAGTTACATGACCGCTTAGTGAAGCAAGTTGATACTCGCCAAAGTTGTACTGAGAACCAGCCTCGCCGCTGGTTAGCACTATTCCGTTGATGGCGTCACCGGGATTCGTCGCAGTTCCTCGAACGACACCGCCCACCGTACCGGCCGTATCACTGCCGTCTTGGTATGCTGCGGGCTGCGACTCGACGACACGATACTCGCCTGGCGCAAGCCCTGTCGCTTCGTAGAAACCATCCGCATTCGTGGTGACTGTGACGCCGGACTGACCTGGACCGCCGGCAACGTTAATCACTTGCAACTGTATGCCGGCAAGGCCCTCGTCGCCGGGATTGCGTTCGCCGTTGTTGGTTCGATCGTGATAGACATAACCACTGATACTGACCGGTCGCAACTCGCCAAAGTTGTACTGCAGGCCCTTCTGGCCGCTGGCCAACACGATTTCGCTGATCTCATCTCCAGGATTCGTCACGCTTCCTAAAAGGTGTCCTCCAACCTCTCCCAAACTATCAAGCCCATCGAGGTACGTGGCAGGCTGTGACTCGACGACACGGTACTCGCCGGGAGCGAGCCCCGTTGCCTCATAGAATCCGTCCGCGTTCGTGGTCACGGCAACCGGTGCCTGCCCCGATCCGGTGCCAACTCGAATGACTTCCAGGGTGACACCTGATATCGCTTCCTCGCCGGGATCGCGCACTCCGTCGTTGGACCGATCGTGATAAACATAACCGCTGATGCTCACCGGCTTCAGTTCACCAAAGTCATAGTGAACACCTTTGTCGCCCCATTTGAGTGCGACCTGGGTAATCCGGTCATCGCCGGCCACTCCAACCGTGGTGCCTCCGATTTGTCCCGCCGAATCGCGACCGTCGATCCAACCGCTCGGTTGCGTTTCGATGACGGTGTAGTTGCCGGCACGAAGCCCCGTAAACGCATAGCTGCCGTCCGGGCCAGTTTGTCGAGTCGCGATCGTGGCTCCGTTGCTATCGAGCAAAGTCACAGCCACGCTGCCGATTGCTTCCTCGCCGCTGTCGAACACGCCGTTTTCGTTGGCGTCGTGATAGACGAAGCCGGACAACGCGGCCGACTCGTGCTCGCAGAAGTCGTAATCGATTGCGTTCGCAGCCGATGTAAGCAAGATGCCGGTGACGACGTCGTCCGCACCAACTTGTCCGACGGCGACGCCATTGATCGTCCCGATGTGCTCTTCGCCATCGATCAACTCGGCAGGCGTGACCTCGACAACCGAGTAGACTCCCGGTCGAAGATTCGTGAATTCGTAGTCGCCATTCGCATTCGTCAGGGTTTGCGAGACGAGTTGGTTCTGTGCATCGAGCAGGCGGATCGTGACTCCTTCCAGCGGTCGAACGCTAGAGGCCGGAGTGAAGCAGTTGCCATCGCGATCGGTCAAATGGACGCTGCCGCGAATCGACGCGGGAGCCAACTCGCCGAAGTTGTATTCGATGCCAGACGCGCCTCCGCCAAGAAAGATTCCTTCGATCTTGTCGCCCGGATTCACGGCGTTTCCGACGGGCGTTCCAGCGATCGTCCCCGCTTTATCGAGCCCATCATAGAAGCCGCTCGGCTGAGCCGTTTCGACAATCCGATAGCTGCCGGGGATCAGCCCCGTAGCGTGATAGAACCCGTTCGCGTCCGTCGTCAGGTTGACGATGGCTTGTGGCTCGATCGTGTCGACGGGAATGACTTGGATCGCTACGCCTTGCAGTCCTTCCTCGCCGGAACCACGAACACCCTCGTCGCTGCGGTCGTGATAAACGTAGCCGCTAATCTCGGCCAGAACCGGAGCTTGCGACACCGTTGTCCCAACCCCAGCCGTACGATCTCGCTTGCCACCGGCGTCATCCGCCGTGAGATTCAAGCCGAGCCCAGCGAGATTAGCATCGTACTTATTGCGGAACTGAGCAGCACTGGTTACGTCGTGATAGTGCGGAGCCGAGAAGTAGGCGGTAAAGAGCGAGCCCTGAAATTCGACACCGGAAGTCAGCGGATCGAATCCGTCATTGATGACGGCGAGATCCGTCTCGAGCGGGTTGAAGTCTTCCACTTCGTCGACGTCGATGCTAAAGACCAGTTTGTCGCCCGCTTGAAAGCCGACGAAATCCAGCGCCAGTTGTGATCCGCCATCGACGACGGTGGCTTTCACCGAGGCATTCGGATTCCGGCTGGTAAAAGAGTTCACCGAGAACGGGAACGCATGGTCCGCTCCAAATCCGGTGTCCTCGGTATCGAAGAAGACGTCGCTGAGTCCAAAGCCCCGCGTCCCTTGGTCGCCATCGATCACCAACCGCGTCAGTTGCGATCCGTTGGCGCCGCCTTCGAACGTCACTTCAAACGTATCGCCGTGTAAGTCGCTGCCGAGATCCTCTTCGATGTACACGGCACCGACACGAATTGGGTCGGCATTTAGCATGCGTCGCGGTTCCATCATCTCGAAGCGGCAACGGCGGACGGGATCGTTTTCGATGCGTCGGCTCTGTCGCTGCTTTTGACGATGCGTGTTAACAAGCCGCGAGATTCTGGACCACAAGCCCACGTGGCACCTCCGTGTGTGTTTGTCGCCGCGTTGGGCAACTGTGCGTGGAAGGACGACGCTTCGTGCGTCGCGATATAATCAGAAATTCAGGTTGGAATTCTAGGTAGGTAAAAGTCGTAAGCGTTTCAGGTGGGGCATTTCTATTCGAGGCTTGGCAGAGGCAGGGCTCCGACCCGGGGCGTTGCCTTAGGCGTACTCTCCGCGATACTTCCTTCTCGGATCCAGACTCGAACGGTCGAGTCGTAACCGGACGAGATCAGGAGTTCGCCTCCGTACGCGAGAGCAGCGACCGAGCCCGTGTGGCCTTTCAGTCTCGCTACTTCGGTACGTTCCTCGATATTCCAGAGGCGAACGACGTTATCGCTGCCACCGGAAGCGAGTAAGTCAGGCCCGCAGAAAGTCACGGCCATCACTTTGGCGTTGCCGGCTGCCAAGACAAACTCGTCTCCCGAGGCGATTTCTGTGACGCGAATCGTGCGGTCTTCGCTGACGGTAACTAAACGCGATCCATCCGGCGAGAACGCCAAGTCGCGAACGCGTTGTACGTGCGACTTGAACTCTTGGCCAGTCTGGCCGGTAATCGCGTCCCATAACCGGACTTTGCCGTTACGTCCGGCGGCAGCAATGACTTGTCCGTCCGGCGACCAGGCCAACGCCCGCATGTCGACACAAGGGCAAGCCAACTCGCGAATCGTGGCTCCCGTCGCCGTGTCATAGAGACGCATCACTTTGGTGAAGCCAATCGCCGCGAGTCGCGAGCCATCGGGACTGAATTGAATGGCGGCCACGGCCTCGCTCAAATCGAGCCGTTTGCGTAGCGGGGTTGCTGCCGCGGGCTCCCAAAGAATGATGTGTTGATCGTTTCCGGCGGACGCCACGACCTTGCCGTCTGGAGAGTAGGCAACGGTGCGCACCCAATCGTTATGTCCGCGCAGTTGCTTGGTGAACTGTCGCGCGTGCATATCCCAGAGGTAGACAACATGGTCGTCACCGGCGATCGCCAGCATCGAGCCATCCGGATGTAACGCCACGGAAGTCGCCACGGGTGGGCGTTTGTCGGCTGTCGCCTCTGGCAGGTGAATGACTTGTGAGGTCCAGTTGGACGCCTCGAACTGTGCGGTTGCTGCCGATGAGGCAAACATTGCGGCCCCGAGACAACTCCAGGCGACAAGCGATGCAATTACCGTAACTCGTGGCACCTTTGCCAGTTGCAACATGTGGTCCACCCCTTGGGCATCGTGTTGGTGTGATAGTTGGTGGGGAGTAATGGGTACGCACTCAAGGCGCGGACGACATCCACTCATCTGTTACTATCGGCCCAGCATGAAGAATTACTACAGGCGAACCCGGCGTTCCCGTCCGCATCGACGGAAACTTGCGTTAAGTGCCAATATGGAAAAGAGAAGACGACGGAAGAGAACGGAATGAATTCCGTTCTACCGATTCGTTTGGAACGGAATGAATTCCGTTCTACGTTGTAGACGGACTTCAAACTAGAAGCCGTCACGTTTCAGTACTTCCACGGTTTCCAAGCACGCCGTAACGCGGTGGTCGCGCGACACTGTTCGCAGATAGTCCATGATGCTTTCGGCCACCTCGTAGGGCACGACTGCTTCGATGCGAGCTTGGTCATTTGAAGCGTCGTTCCCATTGTTGAGCGAACTGCGACCGGCACCGTGGCACGGAATCACCGTATAACCCGAGGCACCGAGCTCCACAAACTTGGTGGTAAGGTCTGTCTGTAGAGTGTCGTTGGCGACGACGGTTACCCGCCGCAAACGGGTCATCGACCGCTTGCGCGCCGCAAAGTCGTGCTGAGAAAACGGTTTGTGGCCATCCAATCCGGTAATTTCGAGATGCAAACCGGCATTTTCAAACTCCTGCCCCAACGCGTGTAGACCTTCCATGACGCTGTGGTCGACGAGTTTGGTTCCGGCCAAATCGACAATCAAGTTATTTCGCTGCACCAAACCGAGCCGTTCGATTTGTCGCTTGAAAGGAATCCAATTGCTAAATACCGCCGAATCACGAACCGTGATGACTACCGTATTGTCGCTGGCAGCACTGACATCCAGATACGGCCAGAACAACGAGCGCAGCGGGACGCCGTTCGCCATATGGATAGCAAACTTCAATGCAATCCCGATACCGATGCCGATCAGTAGGTCGGTCGCCAGGACCGCGATCACCGTCCCTGTGAAAATGATCAGCTGCTCCACGCCGGTCTTATAGACGTTCATGAATTCCTTGGGCGATGCCAGGCGAAATCCTGTATAGACCAGCATTGCAGCCAAGGCAGAAAGCGGAATGCGATGGATCATCGCGGGGAGCAAGGCGACGAAGCCGAGTAAGAACAGACCATGCCACATATCGGCAAAGCGAGTTCTAGCTCCGTTGTCAATGTTGGCTTTGCTACGCACGATCTCCGAGATCATGGGGAGTCCGCCGATCGAGGCCACCACCGTATTGGCGATGCCGACAGCGACGAGGTCGCGGTTCATATTCGTCTTGCGTTTCCACGGGTCGAGCATGTCGATGGCCTTGGTGCTGAGCAATGACTCCAGGCTACCGATCAAGGCAAACATGATCACCCACTTCCAGGCCGCAGGCGTCTGGAGGCATGAGAAATCCGGGTGAGCGATCGCTTTGAATAAGTTTCCAGGGACGCTGACTAAGAACTGTTCGCCCAGTTTGAAATCGTGTCCAACAAAGGAATAGGTGTGTTCATGCGACAAGTCGAAGTACATTCCCATGGGGACGGCGACCAGCAACACCACCATGGGGCCGGGAACGAGATTCAATACCTTGTTCTTGAACTTTGCTTTAAGTATTGGCAGGCCGAATAAGAGCAGGAGGCTGACAAAACCAATCGCGGCGATTTCCGGATTCATGTGGGCAAACTTTTCGGGCATCTCGCGGAGAATCTCTAGCGGTTCGCCCTTGGCACCCTGTCCAATCGCCACGGGTAGCTGCTTGAGTATGATGATCACGCCGATGGCTGCCAGCATGCCATGTACGGCCGATGTCGGAAAGAAATCGCCGAGTACCCCCGCGCGCACCAATCCGAAGATGATTTGCAACACGCCCGCTGCAACGCCAACAGCCAACGCCATGCGGTACGCCTGAAAGTCCGCCGCCGCATCCTGGCCTCCGGTGTATCCGAATTCGGTTACCGCACCGACAGCGATCACAATTAGACCTGCTGCCGGTCCCTTGATCGTGAGTTCCGCATTGCTCATGACCGTGGTCAACACGGCACCGACGATCGCAGTAAAGACACCGGCGACGGCTGGATAGCCGCTGGCCAGGGAGATGCCCAAACACAGCGGCAACGCGATCAAAAACACGAGCAGACCCGAGACGAGGTCATACTTCAGATACTTAATAAACCCGGTGGCGTTACCACGCGGGATCTCGGTCTTGTTAAGAGCAGACGTGGGGTGATTGTGATTCGACATGTGTGGGACTCGGTGGGCGTGAATGGTGTATTGACTACTTACGCAATTTGGAACGAAGGTTTTTGTCGACGGCGGGCAACATCGGTGGCGAGCGCTGTCTCGGAAACCGCTTTGGCAACGACCTTGACAACGCGGCGGTCGAAGACACTCGGAATGATGTAATCGGGGTGCAGTTCGTCTTCCTCAATCACGCCTGCGATCGCGGCGGCGGCAGCCAACTTCATCTCGTCATTGACAAGACGTGCCCGAACATCGAGCACGCCGCGGAATAAACCGGGAAAACACAGGACGTTGTTGACTTGATTCGGGTAGTCGGATCGGCCAGTTGCCATGACACGGACGTTGTTAGCAACCTCCTCGGGGCTAATCTCAGGGTCCGGATTTGCGAGTGCAAAGACAATGGCATTTTGAGTCATGTTCGCCACGTCCTGCGGTTGCAGCGTGCCCGCCGCCGAGACGCCGACGAAAACATCCGCACCGCGAATCACATCTGACAAGGAACCCGTTTGCTGATCGGGATTGGTATGTTCGGCGAGCCACTGTTTCGACGCATTCATATGGTCCGTTCGTCCGGCGAAGATGGCACCACTACGGTCGCAGACCACGATGTGTTT
>CAUJKL010000038.1 GCA_963204995.1 Planctomycetota bacterium
CGGCGTCATCGTGCCCATGATCGAAACTGCGGATGACGTGGCGCGAGCCGTGGCGGCATGCCGCTATCCGCCGCAAGGAACTCGGGGATTCGGCCCGCTCCGACCCTTGGACTACGGCCGACGCAATCTCAAGGAATACTACGAGCAGGCAAACGCCGACATCATTATTGTCGTCCAGATCGAGCAGGCAGCTGCCGTCGAGAACATCGACGAGATCCTCGCCGTGCCCGGTCTGACCAGCATCGCCTTCGGCCCCAATGACTTGTCGACAGCACTCGGCTACCGTGGCGAGCCCGCTCATCCGGAAGTACTCAAAGTAATGCAGACGATCACCGACAAGGCGCGTGCCGCCAAGATTCCGGTGGGTGTTTCGGTCGGTGCCGATCCTGCCCATCTCGCTCAGCTCGCCAACATGGGAATTCAGTGGCTGTCGATGGGGCTCGACGTGACACTGATGCGACGAGCAGCTGCTGAGGTCGTTGACAAAGTGAAAGCGCGTTACAAACCTAAGTAGCGATGGAAGCAAACTGTAGGCCGGACCAAGGCTTTGCGCAGTTCCGGCATTAGCCAAACGTGACACCGCTGCCGGAACTGCACAACGCCTTGGTCCGTCCATGAGATTACCCTGAGTGACGTAAAACTGGTCGTGTTTCTTGGCTTCTCGTTTTTACTGGGATGACTTTGGTTGTTCTGTGGCGTGGTGTTGATGTGCTCGCAAACCTTCAGCGCAAGTCTTCCTCTGTTTCAGGAGCGACTGCACGGACTCGATAGAAACGGTTGGAGGATTACTCTGGTTGAATCAAACGAGCATCCGTCGTACTGATCGTGCTTCGTCGTCTAGGCGAGATCATCCCCGCAGAGAGTCCCAAGAGTTCTGTTCAAAGAGTGGAGAAGGCCTGTGTTAGTGAAGTTTGCAAACCGGCGTAACTACCGTTCGGCGACCGTGAGACTCGTCATTTGTTTCTTGATTCCGTGCCCATCGATCGGTCGTACTCATGCCGACGAGCCGACTGCTTCGGATGCAGCAACGCGTCGCGAGAGCGTTCAGCGACTCACGACGAACGACGGCGTGGAGTTTGGAATGTGGGGACGCATCGATGAAACCGCGCAACCGACGTTGATCGTGCTCTCTGGCACGATCGATGCAACACTCACAAGTCCTTACTTCCGGCAGTGCGGAAATCAACTTGCTCGCGACTCGGGATGGCTATGCGTGTCGATCGACTTGCCTTGTCATGGCACGCAGCAGCGCGAAGGCGAGAGCGGCCTGGCCAGTTGGCGTACTCGTGTGGAAGGCGGAGAAGACTTCGTCAAGGAATTCAATCAGCGAATGTCCGGCGTCTTGGACTTTCTGATCGAACACGGCTACACCGACCCGAAACAAGTTGCTGCGTGCGGCACTTCGCGCGGCGGTTTCTTGGCGTTGCATTTCGCCGCCTCCGACGCAAGAGTCGGATGCGCGGCGGGCTTCGCGCCAGTAACCGACTTGGCGATGCTGAGCGAATTCCAAGGTGCCGAGGGCCATCCGTTGACTAAGCAGTTGTCACTGGTCAATCAGGCCGACAAGCTGGCGGAACGCCGTGTTTGGATCGGGATCGGCGATCAAGATCAGCGCGTGAGCACGGATGCGGCAATTCATCTTGCTCGTCAGTTAACGATTGCCAAGAGCGAGGTCGAGTTGCACGTGTTTCCCGAGCCGCGCGGTCATACGACTCCGAAAGGCGCACCGGAAATGGTGGCTCGATGGATACTTGCCAGAGCAAACGAATGACGAAGCGCCCCCGAAACCTCCGCTGCAACGGAGCAGCCCTTTTTGCCACGGAGCCGTCCTGGCAATTCCCAGCCTTGCGCGCAGGATTGCGCATCAGCGACATCATCATGCTTGCCTCGCTGTGTCGAGCATCTTCGAGCACTCTTGCAACTACTTCGCCCGCGGCGATGCTGCGGGGACGTTGCGGTTCATTTCATCGTACAACTTTTTCAAGCGAGCCACGATTTCTGGATGTTGTGCCGCGATGTCGGTTTGCTCGCCGGGGTCGGCTTGCAAATCGAACAGTTGCATCGGCAGCGACTCATCACCGGTCACGAGTCCAGGGTGAGCGCTGGGTTGATACTGCTCGTACGGCGCGAGGATCGTGACACCGTCTGGTCCACGCGGGTCGATCCAACGCTCGCCGGGCTTGTTGAGCGTCGCAAAATTGTCGCGAGGAGCCACGACGTGCAACTTCCAACGGTCATCTCGAACGCTGGCCAGTCGCACATTCTGTTGTCCGAAGATTGCTGAGTGCGGACTCTTCGCATCGCTCGTCAGCAGCGGCATGATGTCGCGGCCATCGATTACGCGGTCGTCGGGCGGAACGATCCCGGCCGCATTCAACACGGTAGCAAAGACGTCCATCATCACGGCAGGCGAGTTGTTCACATGCCCGGCGGGGATCTTGCCCGGCCAGCGTGCGATGCACGGCACGCGGAAACCGCCTTCATAGGTGCTGCCCTTCATGCCTCGCAAGCCGCCGGTGCTGCCGCCGAACCAAGGACCGTTGTCACTCAGGAACAAGACGAACGTCTTCTCGTCGAGCCTCAACTCCTTCAACTTGCCAAGCACTTCGCCGATGCCCGCGTCGAGATCCATCAGCACGTCACCATACAGTCCCGCACCGCTTTGCTTGTAATACTGCTCGGTCGTGGCCAGCGGCTTGTGCGGCATGACATGAGCGAGATACAGGAAGAAGGGAGTTTTCTGGTTGCGCTCGATGAAGTCGAGTGCTCGCGCTGTGTATCGGCGAGTCAATGTCGCTTGGGCCACCGGATACTCGATGGCCTTGGTGTCTTCAATTAGCTCCACGGGTCGCATGTCGTTGCTGTAAAGGATGCCGAGATACTCGTCGAATCCGCGGCCTGTCGGCATTTGTTCTGGAAGCTTATGTCCCAGGTGCCACTTGCCGACCATGCCCGTCGCATAGCCAGCTTGCTTGAACAACTGAGGCAGCAACACTTCATTGGCCGGCAGAGCCATCGCGTCCGCCACAGGTCCGCCATCGGGCGCTGGATTGCCGTTCATCCCGCAGCGAAATGGATAGCGTCCCGTCAACAGCGAAGCACGCGTTGGCGCGCAGAATGGCATCGGTGTGTTGAACTGAGTCAGCCGAGCGCCCTCGGCCGCCATCCGATCGAGATGCGGCGTCTTGAACTTCGCATGACCGTAACAGGCGAGGTCGCCATATCCCAGGTCGTCCGCCAGGATCACAATCACGTTTGGCTTGTCAGCGGCGTCTGTAACGGAACATACGACAAGAAGCAGACTCGCGCAGAAGCGCAGCGTCGCGGACATTATTCGCGTTAGGCTTATCATCATTTTGCTATTTCTCACGATGCGGAATTTACGAGTTTCACGAACCTGTGCGAATGGTTCCGACCGTGAGCCCGTTCTTGCCGAAAAAGTTAAACAGTGCGGAACTGATGCGGTCGCTCTCCATCGTTCGTCGCCTGCCTGAGATACTCCCGAACTTCCATCCGGCGAATTGTTCCGGTCGAGTCGCGAGTCATCGGGATAACGAAGAATTTGTAGTTCATCCAAGAGCCCGACAAAGTTGCGTGCAGGTGTTTTCGCAGGTGCCTGCTTATCCGATCAGCTCGCGAATCGGTTCGCCGCGATCCAGCAGTGTGAGCGGCCGGCCCGCATGATCGGGGAACGAGACGGCTTGCGAGTCGATGCCCAAATGATGATAGATTGTGGCCGCAATGTCTTGCGGATCGAAGGGCCGATCGACGACCTTCTCGCCGCGAGCGCTGGAGCGACCAATCGTTTGGCCCATCTTCATCCCGCCACCTCCGAACAGCACGCTGAACGTGTTGCCCCAGTGGTCGCGACCGGCGTTGGCGTTCATCCGCGGCGTGCGACCGAACTCGCCCATCGCGACGATCAACGTCTTGTCGTACATGCCGCGTTCGATCAAGTCTTCGACGAGCGCTCCGATCGCTCGATCCAGCGGCGGGATCAGCAGCTTCGCCCCTTCTTCAGTCTTGTACTGGCCCGGCGATCCATGATGGTCCCACGGCACACAATTGACCGTCACGAACGTGACACCGTTCTCGACCAGTCGGCGCGCGACCAAGGCACTTTGCCCAAAAGTGTGCCGTCCGTAGCGATCGCGGAGCGAGTCCGATTCAAGCGTCACATCGAACGCCTCGCGAGCGCGGTTGCTCGTCAGCATGTCGAACGCCGCTTGTTGGTGCTCGTCCAGATCATCGATCAACGGATCAGCGGCCGCGCGAATACGATCGAGATCGGACATCAACTCGCGACGTCCGGCGATCCGCTGCAAAGTCAGATCACCAGCCAGTGTGAGATTCTTAACACCGTAGTCTTTTTCATTGGGGTCCGAGTTCACAACAAACGGATTCCAGCCTCCGCCGAGGTATGACGCGTAATGGAACAGGTTGTCAGTGCCACCACGCAGATGCGGCACGCCGACATACGGTGGCATGCCAGAAGTGTTGGACCCACGCACGCGAGCGACTACCGATCCGATTGCCGGTCGCCGTTGCTGCCGGTTGTCGGGAGCATTGAAGGCTGGCCCTTCGAATCCGGTCAGCATCCAATGGTTCCCTTTGGTGTGGTCGCCCGACCCGTGATTGACTGTCCGTACGACGGCCAGCTTGTCGGCGATCTTTGCTTGTTCGGGCAGCAACTCGCCGAATTGAATGCCGGCGACGTTGGTGTCGATCGCTCCAAATGGTCCGCGATATTCGGCGGGGGCAAGAGGTTTGGGATCCCACGTCTCCATGTGGCCGGGACCACCGCTCAACCAAAACAAAATGACATTCGCTCCAGCAGCGGAGGAACGAATCGCACCTTTGGCTTGTAACTTTAATAAGTCGGCCAGTGTCAGACCGCCGACGCCCAGTGCGCCGGCTTGGAGAAAGCTGCGTCGAGATAACGCTGATCGATCGGGCTGAACAGCATGTAGCACAGTGCGTTTCATCGGGACTGCTCATCGGGGTGATTCGGTCGTAGAACGGAATTCATTCCGTTCTCTGTTACCATCCATTGCCGGAATGAATTCCGTACTTTGTCATCCGAAAATGCCGGAATGAATTCCGGCCTACGAATTATTGCGACCCACGCTTCAAGTTTAACGTCGCGCGACGAACAGAGAAATGATCGTCGCCCGAAAACACTAGATGGATCGTCCGTCCATCGTCGCTGATCCATTTTGTGGGAATGCTGGACGTTTCGCCGGGGCCAACGTCCCAAGCTTCAGTAAAAAACGCGGTCGTCCACGGCCCCCACGGTTCGGGAGCGTCGTAAATGGCAAAGCCGCCTTCGAATCGCGTGTCGGGGCCGGGAATGATCTGGCACCAGAGATAACGCTGGAGGGCCGAGTTGTAGCTGATCCCCGATCGATAGCAGCGATTTGCATGAGTAAAAACTGCGGCTCGACTAGTGATATCGGCCTTCCAAGTCGGCTTACCCGTCGCATCCAATCCCGCGAAGAACTCGTACGCGTCACGCTGCCTGAGACGATCTTTATGAACGCGAGCCAGCACCATGCCATCGGCTGGTTTATAGGCGCTGTCGTTGTCGTGTGAAAAGACATAGACGAACTCGTCGCGGGCTCCGGCATAGTCGCGTCCAAAGTTCAGAAACGTCGGACAGCCGAAACTCTCGGTCATCTTCCAATCGCTCCACGCCCAAGTCTCACCGTGATCTGATGACCAGGCGAGTTGCGAGTTGTCGGCGTTTCGTGCCCACAGATACAACGTGCCATCGACCATCAGCATGCCGCTGGCCTTCTTACCGCTCGCGCCGTCG
>CAUJKL010000039.1 GCA_963204995.1 Planctomycetota bacterium
GACCGTCATAGAGGTTGTAAAGCCTGACACTCTTGCCGCTCACCTCGCGTACCCACGTCAGAGGCGTCAGGGTCACGCCCTTGCTCAGCAAGATTGGGAAGAGCGTGACGATCGTGTTGTGTTCAATTTCGTGTCCGGCGAACCGGCGCCTGGAGACAAGTTCAACGTCCTTGCCAGCGTCGGCGAGGAAGTCTGCCGTGCTCACCGCCTGCTGGTGGTGCTCATCAGCCAGGATCAACACTTTCTGACCGAGCGAGTCGACGTTGTCGTAAACCTCCCGCACTTCGTGAACCCGCGCCGTGTCCAGACCGGGGATGTCTGTCGGTAAAGCTGGCACGGAGCCTGTGGCGACCACTACCGCGTCCGGGTTGATTGCCAGCACCGCGTCCGGCGTTGCGTCAGAGCCGAGCCGGACATCGACCCCCAAGCGCTGCAGTTCGTGGGTGTAGTACCGAACTGGTTCTGCAAGGTCGATGCGCAGTGGCGCGCGCGAGGCGATGTTGACCAGCCCACCGAGCACCGGGGCTCGTTCGAACAGTGTCACGGAATGGCCCCTCTCTGCGGCGACTCGGGCACTTTCCATGCCCGCGACGCCGCCACCTATCACGGCCACGCGTTTCTTGGTTGTGGCCGGAACGAGAACCGTCTCTCGTTCGAATCCGATTTGAGGATTGACGATGCAGCCTATCCCGACTGGAAGGCCTATCGTGCCACGGCCCCAGCAGCCCTCGTTGCAGGCCGTGCACTTCCGAATCTCGCCGACGCGACCGTCCCTCGCCTTGTTCGCAAAGTTGGGGTCCGCAATGATCGCGCGATTCATCGCCACCATATCCGCGAATCCACTGGCGATAATGTCTTCTGCCTGCTGCGGGTCGTTGATGCGGCCCACAGCCATGACCGGGATGTCTACGACTTCCTTGATTGCGGCCGCAACATGCACGAACGCCCCGAGTGGAAAGTACATCGGCGCGATGATCGTCTCCATGCTGTGGTAGTTGCCAACGCTGATGTTTAGGTAGTCGAGCTTGCCGGATGCGGCTATGGGCGCCAGCATCCGTTGTGACTCCTCAATCGTTAGCCCCCCATCGACGAACTCGTCGGCACTGAACCGCATACCTACGGTGTAGTCGCTGCCGACCGTCGAGCGCACGGCCTCTACGACTTCGTCAACGAACCTCGCCCGGTTCTCAAGACTGCCCCCGTACTCGTCGTCCCGTTGATTGGAAAAGCCCGAGGAGAACGCTGTGATGAGATATCCGTGCGCACCATGGATCTCAATCGCATCGCAGCCAGCCTCTTTCACGCGCTTCGCACCGAAGGCGTAGGCCTCGACCATTTCCTCAATCTCGGCCTTCGTCATCGCGTGGGCGATCTTCCAGTCCCGCGGCGTGGCCGCAGGTGACGGCGCCCAGGTAGGCCGCCCGCCCGCGCCGCCAGCTTGCGCTCCCCCATGCCAGAGTTGGACCACCAGGTGTGACCCATGTCTGCGAACCGTCTCGGCAGCTCGACCGTAAACCTCGGTAAACCGCGGGTGGGCGAAGCTCGGGCCCATGCCCGTGCTTACATGAACCGGTGTTACTCCGGTCGCGATCATGCCTGTCCCACCCGCTGCCTTAGCCTCCCAGTACGCGATGAGTCGGTCTGTCGGGAGTCCGAAGCGGTCCATGAACCCGGGAGCGTGTGGCGGGCTGTAGATGCGGTTAGAAACCGCCAACTTTCCGATCTGGATCGCCGAGAACAGGTTTGGAAAGTGCGCTGACGGCATACTCACGCCTCCGACGTACAGGACCAGGGCGGGTCTGCTGTAGCCAAGGGATAATCAAGACCTCCGATTGCTGTCCTGTATGATCCCGGTCATATCTCGGCAGATCCCAAACCCGGCAGCGTGGCACAACCCAAACCGCGGGAGAGTTCGATGAGTAGGGAAGGCTATTGGAACAAGTGGTCGAATCGAAGGGTGACAAGACGGGGTTCGCTCGTTTCGCTTGGAACGGTTGGGCTGGGTGCCGCAGCCCTGGGGCTCGTCGGTTGCGGCGACGACGATGACGACTCCGCGCCATCCACGGCAGGACCGGACGGGACGCCAAACAGCACGTCGACAGCAGCGCCGCCGACGGATCTGTCAAAACTGACGTTGGACCAGTTCCGGACACTCTATTCAGGAGCAAGGCTCAAGGATCTTCCGGGTCAGAAGGATGGCCCGGTCGCCGGCGGAACTGTTCGCTTCGGCAGTCGCACCCCCGTCACCTGGGACCCGCTCAGCCCCGGAGCTTCGGTGCTATCCTCCTACCAGTTCGCCCACAATCAACTGCTCCAGTTCAAGGTCCACGATTTCGTTCAGAATCCAAACGTGATGGAAGTGGAAGCCGTCCTTGCGGAGACCATGCCGGAACAACCGGACGATCTGACGTTCATTTTCCATCTGCGGAAGGACGTGAAGTTTCAAAACGTTGCACCGGTGAACGGACGCCCGCTCACTGCGGACGACGTGGTTTATGCGACCGAACTCTACAGGAAAGCTCCAGTTCAGGGACCAACCTATACGGACGTCAGTTCCGTCACCAAAATTGACGATTACACCGTCAAATTCTCAATGAGCAAGCCTGCTGCGTACTTTCTTGGATCCGTTGTCATACCATTTCACTGGATTTTCTCGCGCGAGCAGCAGCAAAGTGCCGATGGCCTGGTCAAGACTCCCATTGGTACCGGTCCATTCGTATTCGAGTCTTCAGAAAACCTGCAAGGCTATAAGTTCAGTAAGAATCCGACATACTTCAGGAAAGATGATCGCACCGGCAAGCAGCTCCCTTACCTCGATGGTATAGCGACAACTTTTTACCCAAGTCCAGCGCAATCGATTGCTGCGTTCCGTGCAGGTGAATTCGACTCTCTTTGGCCCCAAAACTTTGAAGCATGGCTTGACGTGATGAAGTCGAATCCGGATTCGGTGACTCAGGTTACCACTCCGCCGC
>CAUJKL010000040.1 GCA_963204995.1 Planctomycetota bacterium
AGCGTTGGGCGAATCGATGGTCCGGCCGCCGAAAGCGACCACTTCATCCGAATAACGCAGGCCGCGACGATAGGCGTCCGATGATTCGAGAATGTTCGACACGACGACACGGCCTTCTTCGTCGGCGTCCAGTGTCGCTCCGAGCGTGGCGTGATCGACGATGCGACCGCTGTGCAGATATCCCATGAAGTGCTTGATCTGATTGATGGAAATCGCGTAGCCCAAGCCCACGTTGACGCGTCCGCGTTTCTCAAACGAGCCTCGACCGTTGACGCCGATCAACTGACCCGCCGCGTTAAACAGCGGGCCGCCAGAGTTGCCGGGATTGATGGCGGCGTCGGTCTGAATGCAATCGGTGTACTCCAAAATCGTGCCCGCCGGTTCTTGATAGCGATGGACGCCTGACACAATGCCGTAAGTAACCGTGGGCTCGAAGTTCGTCGCCAGCAGGAAGGGGTTGCCGACAGCGAAGCACCAATCACCCGCTCGCACTTCGTCGCTGTCAGCCAACTCGGCGGCGGGAAAATCGTCGCGTCCGAAGAGCTTGATCAACGCCACATCGCCCGTCGGATCGATGCTGACGAGCACTGCATCATACAGCCGACCGTCTGCCATGCCGCACTGCATATAGTCTCCGACGGGTTGTACGACATGGAAGTTGGTCAGCGCGTAACCATCGGCGGAAATGACAACTCCCGATCCGCCACCATTGCCGTCGGCCGAAAAAATCGCCAGCGCGGATTTGACGGCTTTGGCAACCGCTGCGATGCGTTGCTGTTCGGCGTCGCGAACGGCATCTGCGACTTGGGCATTTGCGAAACTGACTATTCCGAGGATCAATACTCCGAATACAACCGCTGCTCCGAACGAGTCCACCGTGTTCGAGAGCATTCGCCACAAGCGTGAGCGGAATGGCGCTAGCCACCGGTGTTTCCCATTTGTAGGACGCGATCCCAGCTCACTTAATCCGCGAATCATTTGGCCCGACGGGTCGAAACATCTCTTGCCGGGGTCGTCAGGCCCCGGTTGAGGTGCTGGCAGGGGATCAAACCCCGGAGGGGTGACACAGCACCGCCCGCTTCTACCTATGTCGACCCTTCGGGCCTTGCTTGTTGTTCCCGCCTTTTCCGGGGCTTCACAGCCCCGGCAATGGATATACCGACCCTTCGGGCCGAGGAACAAAACAGAAACGCCCCCACCGTGCCGCTCAGTACTTATCCAACTCGACCAACATTTACGTGCGTTCATTTCATCAGCCTCGCGTTACAGAGGTTGAGGTAATCGCCGTAACCGACTTTATCTTCGCCGAAGTCGACGAGTATCTCCAATCGCCGCACGCCGCGCACGTCGAGATCGATGTTGATGTGCTTCGAACCGGAGAGGTTCTCCGACATGAGCTGCTGGCCATCGCCGCTAATGGTCAGTGTCACATTGCCATCGGCTCGGTTGCGATCGTCGATTCCGGCGATGGCCGCGAACCGCTGAAACTCGCGCGTCAATCGATAACTCAGCTTGGTGCGGCTGTGTAAGGCAAGTCCTTTTTCGTAGGAGTGTGCGTCGAGAATCAACGGCCCGCCGTAGAAATCCTCATCCACACGCAGTCGATACCAAGTCGAAACAACCGACGGCGTCTTGGAAGTTTCGAGGTCGGACTTCCACTCGAACGTATCGGGTTTCAGATCGCTCAAGAAGATTAGATTCCCGACCGAGAAATCGATCTTGGTGATCTTGGTGATGGGCAAGTTCAGACGCACGCCGCCCACCGTGACGCCCTTGATGGTCTCGCCGTCGAGCTCGCACGACTTGAAGTTCCAAGCAGAACCATCCACGGTCAGCACGCGACAGGTCGGCTCGATCGGACGGTTCGAGGAACGATGAAAATAGACTACACCTTCGACCTTGTGTCGCGGCACCTCAACACGAGTCCCATCGAACTCGAAGGAGACATGCTCGTCGGTAATCTCGTAAAGGACACCTTCCAACGAATCGAGCCCCATCGATTCCTGCTCGACTCCGTTTTCGTCTTGCATCGTCTGCGTCTTGCGAATCACCAGCACATCCCCCGCGATGTCGCTGGCCGAAAGAATCTCGTTCCATTGCTGGGAAAGCCCCGTGAGAGGCTTGAAGAACCGCATACTACGAACGGAACGAGTGGCCGCGATAATTGGTTCATTTTCCGCGAGCAGCACCGTCGCCCGGCCCGATTCGACGGAAACTGCGGTCGCTTGAACATGCGATCCATCTTCGAATTCAACGGCAATCGGATCTTCCGGCGGGAGGAGGTCTTCTTCGGCGAGCGCGTCGGGGAATCGCAGCGAATACAATTCGCGTGTCGGAAATGTTTGCGCACCTTGAGCCGTTTCCACCACGACTTGTTCGGGTGCGAGTGACACCAGTGTCCCCGTGTGCGTTTGACCATCGAGCTGACTTACGTCCACGGGCGTAAGACCAATCGAGGCGGCCAGTAGTAGCGTGTTCCAGGTTGCTAAAAGCATTGTGTTAGTTACCACCATCGCGTGCTAGTTTTCGGAAATACTCTTCGATCACGTCACGGAAATGTGCGGGCAGATCCTTGCTGATTTGTTGCAGAGCTTCCTGCCGTTCTTTGGGCGGCAAGTTACCCCAACCCGCTTCGTTCTTGAGCCGTTTCTGATCGACATTGCCCGGCCCTTTGCCGCCCATCGCGTGCGAGTCGTCCGCTGGCTTGCTCGGCTGCAGCGTTCCATTAGCGCTGCCGCTGGCCTGCTGTGCTTGTTGGCGTTGCTTTTCCAGGTCTTCGATCATCTTGTCGAGCTTGGCGATCACATCTTCCTCTTCGTCGCGCACGCGAGTTCCCGCGCGGCCGAAATTCAAGCGGCGTTGGATGTCATCCATCAGTCGCGACACTTCATCGAGCGAATCCTTCTCAAGCGGCTTGATGTCCGACTCCATCAGCTTCGCCACGGATAGGTAGCGGCGAGGAATATCTTGCTCGTTCTCCAACAGTAAATTGAGCGACACGAGGCAGCCGTCCTTGTTCAATAATCGATGATGAACGACGCTTTGATAGAACAGCAATGACGCCGGGTCGACGACATCATCGTGAGTCAGCCCATCGAGTTGTTCCAACGCTTCGTCGTAAAGAGCGTGCTGAGTCAACCACTGGGCGTAGTAAAGTCGCAGATTATTTCGCTCAAACGGATCGCGGCTTTCGTCAATCAATATTTCCACCGGGAGCGACAACCGACGCGGCGCAACACCTCGGCAGAGCTCGACGATCGGCCGGACTTCCGCATCGACGAACGCGATTGTCAACGCAACCTGCTCGAGCAAACCAACGCCGGTTCCCGGTAACGTCTCGTCGGACCAACGGAGATCCACTTCCTTCTGCGTCGCCTCATCGAGCTTTTGCGTGGCGGCCCAAGCCAGGACTTGGCCCTTCACTTCCGCGGCGGAAGGTTGCGTCCAGCTCGCACGCTTTGCCAGATCGTCCTGTGCGTACGCCGCCAAGGTGAAGCCGCAGATCAACGCTAACATCGAGATCAATTTGCTAGACATAAGCGATCCTTACTTGTTCTTGCCCAAGACAATATCCTTGGTGACTTCATAGATACGGT
Organism: Planctomycetota bacterium; assembly: GCA_963204995.1. Lineage (GTDB taxonomy): Bacteria > Planctomycetota > Planctomycetia > Pirellulales > Pirellulaceae. Next base: position 3,597 of record CAUJKL010000040.1, read on the forward strand.
CCTGGCGTTCGCCAAGTTGAGCCAACGAATCACGTAACTCTTCGTCGTCGGTCTGACCCACGAGATCGTCGCGGTTCTCCAGCATTTGCGAATAGCGAGTGGTCCGCGTGTTGACTCGCATCTGAAGCGCTCGGATCATCTTCAGCTCCGCGATCTGATCCACTAGCGGTTCCTCGCCGGGCTGTTGGGGCTTGCCTTGCTGTTGTTCTTGCTGCTTCTTTTCTTCCAGATCTTGCTGGGCTTGCTGCAACGCCGCGATCATCTCTTCCAGCGCGGTGACGATCTCTTCTTCGATGCCTTGTGTAATCGTGTCGATCTTCGTGGAGGAGAGCCGATCGGCGACTTGCTGCATATCGTCGCGCATCATCTCGACGGTTTCAGGAAACGCGACTGACGACCCTTCTTCGTGCAGGAGCAGCAACGCCTTGTCGGCTTCAACCGCCAGCTTGGTCTCCTCGAAGCCCAGTTTGCTGGCCTGGATATCCACTTGGCGTCCGCGTTCATCGGCAGGGAGTTTATCCAGCCGCTTGGTCGACTCCAGGATTTCTAGCTGCTTTTCCAACATGCGGCGAAAGCGGCCTTCGAGCATTGCGAGCGTGCGGCCAACTTCTTCTTCACGAAGTTGTCGCAAAATCTCTTCCAACTCGGCTTTGGCCTTCTCGAGTTCGTGACGAGCCTTTTCCTGCTCGTCGACGGCCTCGTCGCGTTTGGCTTCTTCCAGCCGCTTCTGTGCCTCGCGCATCCGCTCTTCGGCGGCTTGCAGTCGCTTGCGAGCCGGGTTGCCTTCGTCTTGCGGCTGCTGTTGTTCTTGATCGCCTTGCGGAGACTGACCGTTCTGCGGCTGGCCCTGTTGCGGTTCGCCTTGCTGAGGCGGTGCATTCTGCGACTCGCTCGGTTGTGGCTCGCCTTCGCTCGGCTTGGAACTTTCTTGAGGCTCGCCCTGATCACCGGGTTTCTGCTCGCCCGGTTTCTGCTCGCCCGGTTTCTGCTCACCGGGTTTCTGCTCACCACGTTTTTGCTCCCCGGGCTTTTGTTCACCCGGCTGGTTCTCGCCAGAAGATTCCTTTGGCTCGGACTCGCCGTTCGCATCGTCCTGCTTACCAGCTCCCTCTTCCGTCTCGCGAATTTGTTCTGCAAGCTCTCCGGTTCGGCCGGCGATGCGTTCCTGTTCGTTGGCGAGCTTCTTCGCGTCGGCACCGCCGCGAGTTTGCCCTTCGGCGCTCTTCTGTAAACGAATTAGCCGTTCGACTTCCTTGATATAGTCGCGAACGCGTTGCTCTTCGGCCTTCAGGCGGTCCGCGCGGTCTTCGCTCAACAACAGCTCCAGCAGCAACTTCATATCGGCCAAGCCGCGTTCTTCCTCGTCGATGGCTCGCTTTAGCTTGGCGGGAGGCACGAGCAACGTCACGGTATCGGCTAGCTGTCGCTTTGTCCGGCGTTCGGAGGATTGCTGTGCCGCACGCTTTAACAATGCGGCCCGCTGTGGATTCGTGAGGACTTCGATTTCAGCCATCCGCAGAATCAATTGTTCTAGCTTGTCATAGCTGGCCGCGATCATCGCCGCCTTGCGTTGCAGTTCCTCGATCGAAGCATTGGCCGTAGCGTCTGGAGGCTGTTGTGCGAAAGATAGCGCCGGATGAATTGCTAGAATGGCGACCATCGCAGCAATTGCCAGGACCGCGTTCCAGCGTCGTAGCAGAAGTCGTGAGACATCTGATCCGGGAACTCTCACGAGTTCCGTTACAGTTGACGAACAATGTCGCATCGGCGGCCTCCTGTTCCTATTGAAGTAAGTCCAGAACTTGTTGCTTCTGAGCTTTCTTCGTTCCGTCCAGCAACTCTTCCTGGTCCGCGATCAAGTCGCGAACGCGATCCAATAACTCGTTATAGTCTTCGATGTCCAACATGCTCTGCAAAACGGCATCGATGGCAGCGAGAATCTCGTCTGTTTTTTCCACAGCGGTCGTGGCTCGAGTCACGGTCTCGGTGTCCTCCGCCTGTGGATCGGTTGCTTCTTTGCTGCGGGCATCTAATCGGTCGGTCAACGCGACGAGACGGCGATCTAGCTCCGGGAACATCGTGTCGCCGATCGACTGAAGCGGTTCAACGACTTGTAACTGAAGACGCTGCTTGCGGTCTTCGGTGTCGACGCGATTGTTGATCAACTCGGCTCGAATATCGCCGAACGAGGCCGCAACGCCCAGCGTCTCTTGTGCCGATTTCTCGCTCTGCAGCCGAGCCCGTTGACTGCGTAGCAAACGCAATGACCAAGTGCGGTCGACGGCGGACTCTGCCTTCTCTGCATCGGTCGAATCACCGTTGCTCGCGGCGGCGTCGCCGGGCTCCACATTCGCTTCGGCGGTCGCTGGCCCCTCGTTCTTGACTCGCACCAGCGACTGGCGCAACTCCGTCATCTCGTCTTGAATCTGCTCAAAGCGACGCCTCAACCCCAGTTCCCGAGCTTCCAGCATGGAAAGTAATTTGTCGGGAGTCACAACTTCGAGCTGATAATGATCGCCAGTGCCGACGTTTGCGCCCGCACCGAGATCGTACTTGTCAGTTGCAATCACGGTGAGGCTGAGCCGATCGTTCGGTTGCAGCTTGATGCCGCTGCTTTCGCTCCGTTGTTCGCGAAAATCGATCGCAGCGCTTACATTGCCACCGGCCTGCAGCTCGAATGCGTGTGCGCGCGGATCGCCATCATTGACCGTCAACTCAAACGAACTGCTGGCGACCCCGTAGTCATCCTCGATCTTGCCCTGGACCGCGATCATCACATCGGGCGTTACCGCCGTACCGATACCCTGCAGCCGCACGTTCACGGTCGGTGGCTGATCTTCCACACCAACGATGTAAATGCGATACGGTTTGTCGGCCGAGATACCGTCGGTGTCGATGGGCGTCAATTCGAGCGATAGGTTCCCAGCCAGGTTCGAAACATCAAACCAGCAGGAGTTCTTTCCTTCGGACAGGCTGATGGGCAGCGGTTCACCGGACTCGGTGTCGTTGAGCAAAGCGCTGGCCAGCGGCTTGTTGGTGTGGGCCCGCAGCGTAAAACGTGTGCCGAGCGGCAACTGTGTCGCCGTCGTCAATGGAATCGTTCGCGGTAACCAGGTCGCGAGCTTCTCGTTCACTATGTAGTCGGGAAACGTGCAGTCGAGCAGGGCCTCGATCACAACCGGGCTTTCGACAACTTCGATTTCGTAATCTCGAACGCGATGATCGAAACCCACGACATCAAACTTGACGTTGCTGAGAATCCCTTTCAGCGGCTTGCCATCATAGCGATAGTTTTGATAGCCCTCGCGAATCCCGCCCACACGCGTCATGTTCACTCGCCCGCGATCCCCTTCGGCGGTCGAGTAGTAGACGGAGCAGACTTCAGGAATCTTCTTCGCGCCCGCATCGGCCCGCACGAACAAGCTGACACTCGCACCACGAGCTACCTTCAGTCGCCCGCCCCGAAAGCTCAGCAACGAGTTGCCGTTGTTGTCGATCGCGTCGAGTTCGTCTCGCTGTACCTGAACGCCAACGATCTCGATCGAGGCGCTGCGCGGCCAGGGATCGTCATCCAACAGATACAGCCGCCGAAACCCCAGTTCGAAAAAATTCGTCTCAAACCGCTGATCGGCCGCAATTGCGCCGCCAATCGTCGCCACGAGAAAGATCGCTCCGACGAGACTGAACAGCAGCGGTCGGGCGTCGAAAATACTGCCGAGGCGAACGCGGCTGAGGTTTTGCAGCGCGTCTTCCTCGGTTTCGGCGAGCATCGTCAAACTGTATTTATCCGCGTTCGCATCACGATCGCTCAGTTCGACCGAGGTGATTAAGCTGTCACGAAATTGTCGATACCGCCGCTCCAACAAGATCGCCATACTTCGATCGGCCATGCGCACAAAAGCGCGGCGCAAGATCCAGCGGTAGAGGATGACACCTAACACGATCGCGATAATGGCGAGCACGAAAGCTCGGGCGGCGCGAGGCATCTCGTCCGCGCCGAGCAGAACTGGCAGGTAATCGAGCGCCAGCCCGGCCCAGAACGTAAGGCAAATCCAAATCACGGCGACCGACAGGCCCTCGACCAGCACATACGCACGAATCCGCCATCGCAACCCAGCCAGGGCGCGGCGAATTTGCCGTGAGATTCGAGGACCAGCGGAATGGTTTGCCATATCGTTAAAATCGGCACAGATTATCGTGGACACCAAGATTCAACGTCGAACTTGCGGCGCGCACAAGCCTAATGATTGTACGTCCAACGGGTTAAGTACGTCGACCAAGATGTCGCAAGTTCCGAGGCGGTGGATAACAAACTGCCAGAATTCTACGGAACTAACGTCAAATTAGGAACTTCTATCCGCGCAATTGGCGAATCCGAGCGGCTCGCCAAGGGGGAGCAACTAGTCGCGGACGGCGATGTACGACTTGGGCATGAGGAGAAATCGCTCGGTAATAACGTGACAATCTGGGAACATTTCCTTCATTTCGCGTTTCGAGAGCAGTCGGACTTCGTCGACCAAATCGAGGAGATGCTCCACATTCGCTCGCCCCCCCCAACCGCCTTGGGGACAGTCGCAACGCCCCATCCGGCGGCTTCGCGTACAGCGAAAGATGGGATGCCCGCAGGGCCTGGGGCGATCGCACATCAATCCCGGCTCGGCATCAAGGAGGAGCTGACGATTCCAGGCGGAGTCTGGCGTTGCGGCGAGGTGTCCACCTGTTCCGGCTGCAACAACCACTGCAGACGCGACCGAAGTGCTGCGATGCTGCAAGGTAGAGTGACCGACTCAGAACGCGGATGATGCCTTTCCGAATGACCGGTAGCACTGACGACAAGTTGCTTCGCCAATCCGGGCTTACTAGAGTTCACGGGCGCAACGATCTCGTCGGTCGAAAGTTCAAGCCCGTTAATTAGAACTGGTGCGTCTGGATCAGCTTCGTTGGCATCTGGCGACACCGTCACGACATTCATGCAGTGCAGGATCTCGGGAAGGAAGTCGAGGCGGTCGAGCGGCCGATTGCAGTACAACACCGTGCGTAAGTTCGGATGGTTGGATTTAGCATCGCTTTTCCTGTGGTCGCTTCCAATTCGGATTGCGGGATGCTTTCGGAAGTTGACGACCTCGAACAAGTCCGCCCTCGTCTGCTCGACAATCCTTGACACGGAGGCAATGCGTAAGCGTTCAACAACGCTCGTCGGGGGCACTTCAATCAAGTCCCACGGTTCCCATACTCCGACGGCGACTTGCCCAACGAGTACGCTGACCTTCAAAAGTTCGACCTTGCGGCGCGGCATTTCATCCAGGCTCGACAACGCCGTGTACTCGTCGAAGAGATGTTTGAGCGGCTCGCACTCCACCGTTGGTACGTTCCAAATGGCAAGCAAACGCATCATTGTTTCAGCCGCCGACTCGGGAAAGACTTCGCGCTCGAGCTGTAGCAAGGACGCGTCACTAGTGCTGCACTTATTCACCATGGATTCGTACTCCTCCGGAAACACGGTTCCGAGGGCGATCCGACCCAAACCGTGCATGAGGGCACAGAGGAAGAGACCTTCGTGATCGTCGGAGAGATTTGCTGAATCGACGAGCCAGTCAACCGCCAGTCCGGCGGCGATGCTCCGCCGCCAAGCAAGGTCGACGTCCATCCACGGCAGGACGCCCGTGGTAAGTGAGGTTAAGACGGTCGCCGCTAAAGCGAGTTCGCCGACGCGACGCGTGCCGATTCGAACCACCGCCTGTTCCAGAGAAACGACTTTCTCGCGAGATGGATTGTAAAAACTGCTGTTAGCGAGCTTGAGTACGTCGACCGCCAGTGAGGCATCTCTCGCGATTGCAGCAGCGGCCTGAGTCGCATTGGAGTTGTCGGCATGTACGACATCGACGACATCGAGCGCGGCTTGCGACATCGGCAAGATTCCCGCCAGACGCTTCAGTCGGGCCTCTACTTCTGCGATGGTTATTTTGGTGACCTGTTTGGTCGGTGGGTTTCGTGCTTGGTGCTGATCTGCTGCAACAACAGGCGGCGATGCACAGGGCGTGGCGACTGGCGTTCTTCTCGCCAGCAGTGACTTGAGTTTGGTGGCGAAGAGGTCATAGTCGGTGGGCTTGAACTCGATGTGGTCGACGCCCCGCGCGTACAGGTCTTTGGCAAGTCGTGGCTCGAGCACGCCTGTCAAGACGGAGATCAGGGGCCGATCGTCGTGTTCGAGCAGGCTGCACGCCAACGAGTAGCCATTGCGTGCGGGCATTTGCAAATCCGTCACGACGATATCGTACCGCTCGCGTTGGCACATGGCGGCCGCTTCGTCGCCGTCGGCGGCTTCATCGCAGATAAAATGTTCGTGGCTCATGGCCCGCACGGTGAGTGATCGCACAGACCGTTCGTCGTCCACGATTAACGCCCGATAGGATTCGACCATGTTCTTGCGAGCTCCTCTGAAGATTCGACCAAACGGATTCCACGACACCTACACGGCCTGGCTACTTGTGGGCACGCTCTGTGGCTGTGATTTTATTGGTGGGATAGGCTTCCAGCCTGTCAAAATATGGGGGGGAAATGACAGGCTGGAAGCCTATCCCACGATGTTTTCACAGCCTCTCTGTGGCGCTCCAATGAAATGACGCAACAGATCGGAACGAGTCAGAATCCCAACCAACTTGCGACCTTCCCCCAGGACGGGCAGACAGCCAAACTTTTTCGAGAGCATCTTCTCCGCAGCCTCGGCCAGCGGAGTTGCCGGGCAGACGGACTCCAATTGTTCCGACATAAACTCTCCGACTTGACCACGAACTTCGCCTTTCGCCGCATCGAAAGCCTGCCCCATATGACGAAACAGATCTCGTTGAGTGATGATCCCAATGGGCTCGCGCTTGTAGTTAACGACCGGGAGGTGACGGACGCCCGTGATCGACATTTGTTTGGCGATGTCGCTCATCGTCGCCACCGGCGTGGTCGTGTAGACATCGCGACTCATCACATCGGCGACGCAACTATCCATGCCACCGCCGATCCGGCCCGCTGCGGATCGATCCGAGACGTGCGAGTGATAGCGGCTTACGAGTGCTTGGACTTTGGCACCGAACATCGTGCAGTCGATCGGCTTGAATTCAACTTGTTCTACGCCGCGCGCGATCAGGTCTTTGACGAGACTTGGTGCTAAGACACCGGTGAGTACGACGATAATCGGACGATTGCGTTGCTGGATCAGTTCCGTAACGAGCATGTGACCATTAAGATTGGGCATCTTTAGGTCGGTAACGACCACATCGTAGGTTGTTTCTTGGAGCAGTTGCTGAGCCTCTCTGCCGTCCGATGCGGTTTGGCATTGAAAGCCTTCAATCGCCAACGCGCGAAGCGTCAACTGGCGCACCGCGGCTTCGTCATCGACGATCAGCGCACGATAGATTAGCGGCTTGTCCATGTTGCTCTCGATCTTTCTTCTCGACGGTGAAACCGCCATCTTGTTTATATCGCTCGCCGATAGCGTTGACGCTGATCGTACGACGGCCCTCCGAGGGCCAGGGCTTTTAACATCTTTGGAGACGGGCATAGTACCACCGGCCCGGAGGGTCGCAACAACCTCTGCCGGGGCTGTAAAGCCCCGGAATCATTTGCGATATGTGCTGAAAGCCCCG
>CAUJKL010000041.1 GCA_963204995.1 Planctomycetota bacterium
GCCGCGACGCGGTGACGACACGAACAGGCTGTGCTCGCGGTGCGGTCGGTGGATCGATCGCAGTAGCGTCTGTTGGTGCGATGGGTCCGCGATTGAAATACCAAACTGCGGCCGCGATCCCCGCGACCACGACAACCGCCGTTGCCAGGTGTGTCGCATTTGGCATCCATCGCGGGACCAAAGTTCGTGGTTGTGCTGTGGTCATAGTCTGTCTTTCAGGCTCATTACGGCGGAGCGTGATGGCTACATTGCAGGCTCATCACGGCGGAGCGTGATGGCTACGTTAATCGGGTAACCGTGATCGCGGATCTTGAATGATGACCATTTCCACATTCACGCGACTCTCTTTGCCACGCGAAGCAATCGACTTTGCTAAGACGCTGTTGGCCGCCGGGGCGACGGCGGACGTTACGACTTGGATTGGCTTTCGCCGTCGTCCGAACGAACCACACCAGCCAAGCAATGCAGGTATCCAACCGCGAGCATCGTCAACCAAGCTATAGACAACCGGAATCACCACCAGCGTCAGTACGGTCGATGTCATCATGCCGCCGACTACGCAGGCTCCCATCGGGGCACGTGACTCGGCACCTTCACCAAGTCCGATCGCGACCGGAATCATTCCCGCGATGGTTGATAAGGCCGTCATCAAGATCGGTCGCAGTCGTACGGGACCAGCTTTCAGTAACGCTTCGTTTCGATCCATGCCGCCGCGACGCAGGAAGTTCGTGTAGTCAACCAACAGGATCGCGTTCTTCGTCACTAAGCCCATCAGCATCACCATGCCGATCATGCTGAAGATGTTCAGCGTTCGTCCGGTCAGCCACAAGCCGCCGAACGCCCCGCCGACGGACAGCGGCAACGACAGCATGATCGTAAACGGATGCATAAAACTCTCGAACTGGGCGGCGAGAATCATGTAGGTGAGAATCACGGCCAGAAACAGACAGAACAGAATGCTGGCGAACGACTCGGCCATCATGTCGGCGGAGCCGGTGAAGACCGAGACCACACCCGCCGGCAAACCGATCTCACTTTCTAAACGTTTCACATCCTCGACGCCTTCGCCCAGCGGCTTGCTTGGCTCAAGGTTGGCCAGCACCGTGACTTGCCGGCGGCGGTTCTGCCGTTCGATCGATGTGGGGCCGAACGTTTCGCGGATCGAAGCGAGGTGTTGAAGCTCCGTCAGCATGCCGTCATCGCGGCGGACAGGCAGTGCGCGCAAAGCGCCGGATCGTTCTCGTTGACTGCCGACCAAACGCACTCGCACGTCGATGTTTTTGCCGCCGTCTTCAAACGTCGTGACGGCTTGGCCGCCGATCAGTGAACTGACCGCTTTGCCAAGGTCTTCGACTTTCACACCAAGATCGGACGCCCGGTCGCGATCGATGTCGATGGCAACTTCGGGTTTGCCCGACTGCGAAGTGGAGTTTACATCGACGAAGCCGGGCGTGTTCTGCAGCCGCGTGACGACTTGTTCGGCAACTTGCTCCAACTCGTCGAGATTGTCGCCTCGCAAGTTGTATTGAATCGGTGCCGAGCGGAAGCCGCCGCCACCCATGCGGTTCACCGGGTCAACACTCAGCCGCAAATGGGCCAAATCGGTCAGTCGTTCGCGAGCCATGCGAATCAAAGTGTCTTGCGAGATGTCGCGTTGCGACTTATCGACCATCTGCACCATGACTTGTGCGACGGTGACAACACCCTCGTACTGGCCGCCGATCGTCGTGTAGACATCTTTCACGGCTGGCAAGTCGCTCATCCTCGATTCAATTTCGAGAGCGATCGAAGAAGTTTGCTGAATCGACGAGCCGACGGGTGCCTCGATCTGGACGCTGAATTGTCCTTCGTCCGCCGTTGGCGTGAACTCTTGCCCGATGAAGGGCAGCAGCATCATGCTGCCGATGAAGACGCCGATCGCCGCGAGGATGACGACAAAGCGGCGGCGCAGCGCAAATCCCAGCACGCTGCCGTACAGTCGTTCGATCGTGTTGAATACCGCCTCGAATGCCGCGTCGAAACGACCGAACAGACTCTTGCTCGTCCCCGAATTCGATTGTTTGAGCACACGCGCACAAAGCATCGGCGAGAGTGTCAAGGCGATCAACGTCGAGACAACAACGGCAAACGTGACCGTCATGCCGAACTCGTAGAAGAACTGACCAACGAGCCCGTCCATGAAGGCCACCGGAATGAACACGGCAGCGATCGACAGCGAGGTTGCGATCACCGCGAACCCGATTTCGTTCATCGCAGCAACGGCGGCTTCGAGCACGTTGAGGCCGGCCTGCATGTGGCGATAGGTGTTTTCAAGAACGACGATCGAGTCGTCGATAATCATGCCGACGGATATCGTCAACGCGAGCAGTGTCATCGTGTTCATCGTGAAACCCATCGCCAACATGAACGCATAGGTCGAGATGATCGTCGCGGGGATCGTCACGGCCGAGATAAACGCCCCGCGAAAGCTGCGCAAGAAAATCAAGATCACCAGCACCGCCAGGCCACCGCCGCGAAGCAATTCGCCTTGTGCTTCGTTGACACTCTTCTTGACGAACTCCGACAAGTCCTGGACGACGAGCAATTCGTAGCCCGCGGGCAATTCGCTCCGCACTTTGTCGAGTTGTTTCTTTGCTTCTTCCGCGACGGCGACCATGTTCGTACCGGACTGCTGCCGGACGGAAAGCGATACGGCGGGCTGGCCGTTCAGCCTCGCGAGGCTGCGTTGGTCCTCGACACCATCTTCGACAAAGGCGACTTCACGAAGCCGGATGACTTGCGAATCAATCTGCTTCACGATCAGGTCTTGAAAGTCAACGACCTTCTTAATGCGGCCTTGTGTTTTGACGACGAGTTCGCGTTGGGCCGATTCGATTCGGCCGCCGGGGAACTCGATGTTCTCTTTCTTGAGGGCGTCGATCACGTCTTGAGCCGATAGGTTGTAGGCGGCGAGATCATTGACGCGCAGCCAGATGCGAATTTCGCGATCGCGGTCGCCTGCCAACTTCACGCCGCCAACGCCATTGATCGATTCGAGTCGCGGCTTCAGCACGTCGTCGGCCAGCAGTGTCAGATTGCGAATCGATGTTTGGCCGGAGAGTACGATGCCTAAGATGGGAGCTGAATCGGGATCGAACTTCTCGATCACCGGCGGCTCCGAATCGAGTGGCAACTCGGAACGGATGCTCGAGATCTTGTCGCGGACATCTTGCGCGGCGACATCGACGTCGCGTTCGAGATCGAACTCCAGAAACACCTGCACGACGCCTTCACTGGTTTCGCTTCGCATCGACTTGATACCGCTGATCGTGCTGAGTGCTTCCTCGACGACTTCGGTCACTTCCGTTTCGACGGTCGCCGGCGAAGCACCTTCATACACAACCGTCACCGTGACGATCGGCATATCGACTTCGGGATACATCGCCATGCCGATGGTTCGCTGGGCGATGAGGCCAAAGACCACCAAGGCCGCGAAGGACATGAAGGTGAGGACAGGGCGTCGGATTGCTGTTTCGGATAGTTTCATGGGGGAGAGCTTTCGGCAGTCAGCTTTCAGCGGTCAGCATTAAGCGATCAGCATTAAGCGATCAGCTTGGGTTGGCGGTGCGGACTTCGACTTTCATGCCGTCGGTCAGGAGCGCGGGATTGTCGGTAACAACTGAATCGCCGGCGTTGATCCCCGACAGAACGGTCACGTGCTCGTCGTTGCCAACGCCAAGCGTAATGGAGGTGCGAGTGACTACACCGTCGTTGTAGACGTAGACACCGGGCTGGCCTTCCGCGAATGTAATGGCGCGTGAGGGAATGACAATGTCTTGCTCGTGGCTGCCGATGTTCATGGCCACCCGCACAAATTGCCCGGCCTTGAAGCGTCGCTCGATGTTGTCGATCGCGACGCGAACTCGAAACGAACGCGACTCGGGATCAAGCTTGTCATTGATACTGACGATCAGGCCGGGGACGGGTTCGTGCGATCCAGCAGCGTGGACTGTGGCGAGGTCGCGGATCTTCAGTTGGCTCATGTACGCCTCCGGAACACCGACCTCGGCCACCAGAAATCGCAGGTCCATCAGTTCCAGGATTTGGCCAGAAGCTGCCGACACACGCTCGCCGACTTCAACGTACATATCCGTCACGACGCCATCGTACGGGGCATGGATCGTTGCCTTCGTCAGATCCTGCTCCTTTTGCTTGACCTCTGCTTCCGCTTGAGCGAGTAACGCTTCTTGGACAGCGAGTTCTTCTTTGGTCGGACCCGCCGTCGCCGTGCGGAGCATGGCCTCGTGACTGCCAAGCATGGCCTTGGTCGTCGTCACGTCTGTCCGTCGAGCATCGAGGTCGCTGGTCGAAATGGCGGTGCCGAGCCCCACGGCGCGATCGAGTTCGGCGAGCGCCTGCTCGTGACGCGCCTGGGCTTCATCGCGAACGGCTGCCAGCCGCTCGATGGCCTCGGGACGCTCCCAGGCCCTTAGTTTTGCCAAATCGGCATTTGCCTTCGCGAGCTTCGCACGGGCGATCAGAAGTTCCAATTCGAAGTCAGCCGAGTCGAGTTGAACAAGGAGATCCCCTTTCTTGACTTCGTGCCCATAGCCAATGCCAAGCTGCTCAACGTAACGCGTTCCGTTAACTTCAACATCGATGTTGGGACCGACTGCCGGAATGTCGCGGACGATGCCATCGACTTCCGAGACGACAATCGTTCTGCGTCGTGGGAGCAAGTTACCCGTGAACTCGCTTGACACCGCCAACGGCTTGACCTCGGCGACCGTCAACTCGACTTGCATCTTCCGCGGCTCGATCCGCTGCGTCTCGACCGCATTCGTCTTCGAGTCGACACATCCCGCCGCAGTCATCAACAACGCCGTCACACTTAGCAAGGTCGTAAGTCTCGTCATTGCGTTTCTCCGGAATCTAGGTTTCGCTTGGATCAGAACGTCGGTAGCCCATGTTCAGTTTTGCCAGCCGACTGTTATGAGACCTGGGCCGTCGGCAACAGGCCGTGCAGAAAAATGTCGATTGCCCGATCGACTCGCTGTAAGAGGCTTCCCTTCGCGCCCTCTAAACATCCGCTGACAACACTTCCGTAGAGCAGATCCGCAAATGCGTTCGTCACGTCCGCAACATCAACCTGCCGCAACTCTCCGGCTGCCATGGCCTGGTTAAGAAAGGTCTCGAATTCGTTCCGCGTCTCGGCCCGATGCATCAAGTGCGTAGGAAAGACCTGCTCGCGGAAGCTGGCCCGCTCTTGAATCATGATCTCGACGGATTCGGGGTGTAATTCGAAGTAGCGGGCGTAAGAAGTCGCGATTTCGCGGAGAATCTGAACCGACGATGATCCCTCCTTCACCTGCTCGCGGAGGAACTCACTCAACTTCTCGACGCTGTGCCTGGCGGTGGCGAGAAACAGCTCGCGTTTGTTGCCAAAGTGTCGGTATACCGTCCCCTTACCAACCTTGGCGAGGTCGGCAATCACTTGCACGTCTGTTTCCGCAAACCCCTCGCGAGCAAAGACTTTAAGTGCTGTGTCGAGGATTTGGTCACGCTTCTTCAGCGCTCGAGGCGAGGGAGCCGAATCGTGCATCATTGGTTCCTTTGTGTTACCGAAACGGACGCGCCCGTTCTGTTTCTGAGTGTAACGTCCGTTTCGGGAGGATCAAGCCCAATTCTTAACTCCGATTCGACAAAGCGTTCATTCGGTCAGCTATCGGGCAACCGATACTTACGAACAAGTCATGGTCGCCGTATCGCGTGAGCTATCTTTGCAATGAACTGGTGCGGGGACGCGGAGAGGCTGTGAAGAAATCGTGGGATAGGCTTCCAGCCTGTCATTTTCCCCGTATTTCTGACAGGCTGGAAGCCTATCCCACCCAATAAAATCACAGCCTCGGAGCCGGTTCTGCGGACTGCTCGGATCGTAGCGATAGGCGACGAAATGCGTTGGCTCGACACCATCATCGAAGAACTCTGCCGAACACCGTGTTGTGGCTATCAACCTGCAACGCGCCCGGCAACCGAACCGACTGCGCTGTCCGCGATCGCGCTGGCTGTTCACGGAAAGCAAGACGCAGCCAACACCGCCACCGAGTGGCTGGCCGGTTTGCAGGCCAAAGACGGATCCCTCGGTATTCGCGAAGGCGAGACGTCACCCTGCTGGCCAACGAGCCTCGCCATGCTGGCTTGGATTGCCGTTGATGCGGCTCGTTATGCGAAACAGATCAACGCTGCAACTGGCTGGACACTATCGAAGCAAGGTGAACGCATCGAGCCGACCGAAGATATCAGACATAACACGCAACTAGTGGCCTGGCCGTGGGTCGAAGGGACGCACTCGTGGATCGAACCGACGGCGCTGCACGTGCGCGCCTTAAAGGCTGCCGGGTACAGCACACATCCGCGTACTCGCGAAGCGATTGAGCTACTCGTCGACCGCCAACTCGCGGCGGGCGGTTGCAACTATGGAAATACAGAAGTGCTCGGCCAAACCCTGCTGCCGCATGTGCAGCCAACCGGGTTGGCAATGCTGGCGTTGGCCGGTGAAGTGGACGTACGAGGACGGATCGAGCACTCGCTGTCTTATTTGACGCACTCACTTTCGGCACGCACGACGACCGCATCGTTGTGCTGGGGCTTGCTCGGTCTGACCGCTCACGACCGACGTCCTGCCGACGCGGACTTGTGGTTGGAGTCCGCCTATGGTCGGACTGCGCGTCGTGATCGATCACCGCATAAGTTCGCCTTGCTCGCCTGGGCGGCTTCTCGTGCGAAAGGAATCCTATGAGTCCTACGACGGCCTCGGTGTCGAAGTCTGTTCTCGCTGCAAACAATTCCGTGGATCGTCGCACGCTCCTGCTTGGCGGATCACTGGCCGCTGCCGGATTGATTGGTTACCCGCTCGTTCGCGACGTGCTGCGTGGTCGAGCTTCCGTGTTCGTCGCGCGGCATCAGGCTTACGACGGTGCCATCCGACGAACGATCGAAGACGGCTTAGTCGCCTGTGGGATCGATCCGCAAGCGTTACACGGCAAACGCGTGTTGCTAAAGCCGAATCTGGTCGAGCCAACTCGTGATATTCCGCACATGACGACGCATCCGGCGGTGATCGTGGCGACTGCCGAAGCGTTTCGTGGCTGGGGAGCGACGGTCACGGTGGGCGAAGGCCCCGGACACGTTCGCGATACGGAGATGGCGCTCGTCGAGTCCGGCGTGCAAGAAGCACTCGATGCAGCAAAGCTTTCGTTTGCGGATTTGAACTATGAAGAGGTGGCTTGGGTCAGCAATCGAGGCCGCGCGAGCAAACTCGACGGCTTTTACTTTCCCCGGTCGGTGGTCGAAGCGGATCTCATCGTTTCGATGCCCAAGATGAAGACGCATCATTGGGTGGGCGTGACCGCGTCGATGAAGAATCTGTACGGCGTGATTCCGGGGATCAAATACGGCTGGCCGAAGAACGTACTGCATCACGCTGGCATTCCGGAAACGGTCTTCGACATCAATGCCTCGTTGCCGAAAACGATCACGGTCGTCGACGGTATCGACTGCATGGAAGGCGACGGTCCGATTCTGGGCAGCTGCAAGCACATGGGCTTGTTGGCGATGGGCACCAGCTTGCCGGCCGTCGATGCCACGTTGTGTCGCATCATGGGAATCGCGCCCGAGCGAATCAGTTATCTGCAACTCGCGGCCAATCGACTGGGGCCGATTGCGAATCGATTCGTGCGGCAGCAAGGTGAGCGATGGGAGAGTGTTGCGTCGCCGTTTCAGATTCTCGATAAGCCACACTTGCGCGGCTTGCGGGCCGAGATGGGCGAGCCGGTGAGCTGACCGAGAGTCGCGAGAAGAACCGGCGGCTAGTGCCGAACCGCTGACTGCTAGAGGAAGAAGTCGGGCATCAGCGGTTCACCAGGGCTTTCGGCACTGAGTATTACCCACATCTTGCCCTGTAGCAATCGATGGCGCGGACGGCCAGGTGGAGCTTTTCGAAGCCTCGCCAGAGCGTGATCCAACCAGGCTCGCCATCGCTTTTGCGCAGCAAGTGACCGC
>CAUJKL010000042.1 GCA_963204995.1 Planctomycetota bacterium
GACGAGAAGAAAGCTTTCTTCCTTCAGACCGGCACACGCCATTAACCGCCAATAGGAACTCACCGCCATGAACGCTAAACTATCGCGCCGTCAATTGCTCCAGACGACATCTGCCGCAGTCGTTGCCGTTCCCTACTTCACGACCGGAAGCTTTGCCAGTGCCGACGAAGCCAAGTCGACAGAGAAGAATGATCGACCGGTCCTTGGTGCGATTGGCGTGGGCGGCCAAGGCCGACACGATAGTCACCGTGCGAAAGAGTTCGGCGACTTCGCCGCAATCTGCGATGTGGATCGAGCGCACGCCGAGCAAGCGAATCAGGAACTGGCGGGCGGCAAAGCGGAGTTGTACGGCGACTATCGCAAGTTGCTGGAACGGAAAGATGTCGAAGCTGTGATCATCGCGACGCCAGATCATTGGCACACCAAGATCGCCATCGAAGCGATGCAAGCCGGCAAAGATGTTTACTGCGAAAAGCCGCTCACGCTGACGATCGACGAGGGCAAGCAGATTTGTCAGGTTGCCAAGGCGACCAAGCGAGTCTTTCAAGTCGGCACACAACAACGCAGTGAAAACAACGACATGTTTTTGAAGGCCGCCGCCCTTTGCCAAGCTGGCCGGCTCGGCAAGATCCAACGCGTGACCGCGATCATCGGCGCTGCGCCAGCCGGAGGCCCCTTCGCCGTCTCGACGCCGCCGGCAACGCTCGATTGGAACGTCTGGCAAGGCCAAACACCAGTCACCGACTATATCGCAGAACGTTGTCACGGCAACTTCCGCTGGTGGTACGAGTACTCGGGCGGCAAGATGACGGACTGGGGCGCTCATCATGTCGACATCGCCCACTGGGTTCTCGGAGCTTCGGATACCGGGCCCGTCAGCGTTGCGGGAACGGCAACGCACCCGGTGCCATTCAAAGACGGATATCCGACCGAGACGAACAAGTACAACACGGCGACACAGTTCGTAGTGAACTGCAAGTTCGCCAGTGGTACGGAATTGATCATCACCGATGTTACCCCCGAGCACGATAACGGTGTGCTCGTGGAAGGCGAGAACGGTAGGATCTTTGTGAATCGCGGCAAACTGACCGGCGCACCCGTCGAAGAGCTCGCGACGAATCCGTTGCCGAGCGAGCTCCTCGCCAGACTCTACAAGGGCAAGCAACCGGGGAACCACATGCGTAACTTCATCGAGTGTCTCAAGGATCGCGGGGAGCCAGTCTCGGACGTGTACTCGCATCATCGCGCACTGACGACCTGCCACCTGGCCAACATCGCGATTCGCTTGGGCCGCCCACTGAACTGGAACCCGCAGACGGAACAGATCGTCGGCGACGATGCGGCCAACGCATGGTTACGCCGCGACCAACGGAAGGGCTTCGAGATTGTGGTATGATGGAAGCGTTGATTTCGTCAAGGTTTGAGAGTGAGTCGGATGGCTACGTCGATTACGAATGGTACGCAGGCTGATTTCTGCTTCGAGGGGATTCCGCCGCTGGAGCCGGGCGACCGACTGACGCGCGCGGAGTTCGAGCGTCGTTGGGAGGCCATGCCGAATCTCAAGCGAGCAGAATTGATCGAAGGAGTTGTCTATATCGCTGCGGCAGTTCGATACAGGCAACATGGCCGGCCGAACCGTTGGGTTACCCGCCTGCTGGTTACGTACGAAGGGCGTACGCCGGGAGTCGCTGGGGCGGACAACGTGAGCATTCGCATGGATCTGGACAATATGCCGCAGCCGGACTCCCTACTCTTTATCGAGCCGCCGCATAGCCGGCTCATCGCGATCGGTGACGACGGGCATTTAGTGGGCGCTCCCGAGCTTATCGTAGAAATTGCTTCCAGCAGCGCCAGTTACGATCTTGGTGCCAAGCTCCATGCCTATCGCCGCAACGGTGTTCCCGAGTACGTGGTGTGGCGTGTACTGGATGGGGAGTTCGACTGGTTTGTCTTGCACGAGGGAGAATTCAGGAGACAGGTGATCGAGGATGAAGGCATCGTGCGCAGCACGCAATTCCCCGGGCTGTGGTTGGATACTCGAGCATTGCTCGACGATAAAATCGCTGCCGCATTTGAGACTCTCGAACGCGGCTTGAAGACTTCGGAGCACGCAGCCTTTATCAGACAACTCGATTCATCCTCGGCGTGAGTTATTCGGGATATCCACAGCTGTTCAAAGAGCTGGGCACGGGTGACGCCACGAACCACGGAAGGGCTTCGAGATTGTGGTAGGATGGAGAGGTTGGTTTCGCCAAAGTTTGAGAGCGAGTCGGATGGCTACGTCGATTACGAACGGTACGCAGGCTGATTTTTGCTTCGAGGGGATTCCGCCGCTGGAGCCGGGCGACCGACTGACGCGCGCGGAGTTCGAGCGGCGTTGGGAAGCCATGCCGAACCTCAAACGAGCGGAATTGATCGAAGGGGTTGTCTATATGGCTGCGGCAGTTCGACATCGCCAGCACGGTCAGCCGAATCGCTGGGTTAGTGGATTACTTGGAAAGTACGAGGCGGACACCGCTGGCGTTTCCGGTTCTGATAATGCGAGCGTCCGGATGGACCTCGAAAACATGCCACAACCCGATTGCTTGCTGTTCATCGAACCGCCGCACAGTAAGTCGGTTTCGATCAGCGACGACGACTATCTCGAAGGCGCACCTGAATTGATCGTCGAGATTGCTTCGAGCAGTGTGAGCTACGATCTCGGTGTTAAACTCAACGCCTACCGTCGTAATGGCGTTCCGGAATACGTGGTGTGGCGGGTGCTCGATGGTGCTTTCGACTGGTTCGTGCTGCACGCAGGTGAATACCTGCGCCAATCGTGCGAAGAAGATGGAATCATCCGTAGCACGCAGTTTCCTGGCCTCTGGCTAGACACGCGATCTCTGCTCAACGGCGATCTCGCAGCGACGTTTGAGACTCTTGAACGCGGCTTGAAGACTCCGGAGCATGCAGCCTTTGTCAAACAACTCGATTCATCCTCGGCGTGAGTTCCTGGATGGCTTATTGGCAAGGCAAAGTAGCACTCGTCACGGGCGGATCGGCGGGGCTGGGATATGCAATCGCGGATACGCTTGGAGCACAAGGCGCGTCGGTGATGCTCGCCGCTCGCGATGGTCAGCGACTCCAGGTGGCTGTCGAACAACTCCGAGCAAAAGGCTTTCGCGCTGTCGGGTTTGCTACCGATGTGACAGACTCGGAGCAAGTGTGCGCGTTGGTCGCCGAGACGATCAGAGAGTTTGGACGACTAGACCTTCTTGTGAACAACGTCGGCCGCTCCACGCGAGGCAACGTTCTTGATACCAGCCCCGAAGAGTTCCGCGAGTTGATGGAGTTAAACTTTCTATCCGTCGTGCGCTGCACGCAAGCAGCGGCACCACACCTGATCGCGTCGCACGGTCACGTCGTAAATATCGGTTCGCTGGCGTCGAAGTGCGTGTCGAAGTTCCTGGGTGCCTACCCGACCAGCAAGTTCGCCGTTGCCGCTTACTCCCAGCAATTGCGATTCGAGCTCAATCCGCAAGGCGTTCATGTCCTGCTCGTTTGTCCCGGCCCGATCGCACGGGAAGATGCGGGGCAACGCTACGATGCGGAAGCGAGCGATCTGCCCGCCACGGCGCGGCAACCCGGCGGTGGCGTCAAGCTGCGCGGCATTCCGCCAGAGCAACTGGCCGCCAAGATTCTGCGGGCTTGCGAGCAACGTCGCGCGGAACTGGTCGTGCCATCGAAGGCCCGCTGGTTGTTCGCACTCGCACAGCTCTGGCCCGCACTTGGCGATCGCATCATTGCCAAGAAGAGTTCTTAGCCGCAATTGGACCCGGCGCTCGCTTGGCCCTATGATGACGAACTCCGGAAACCGCCACCTCCGTTCGCGAAGAGAGCACATCATGCGTCATTTTCTAATGGCATTTTACATTTCCGTAAGCCTTGCCGTCGTGGCGATGCATGCACACGCTGCCGATCGCCCCCAGCGACCGAACTTCGTTGTCATCTTCTGTGATGATTTGGGCTATGGCGATTTGGCTTGCTTCGGGCATCCGACGATTGCGACGCCACACCTGGACCGCATGGCAGCCGAGGGAATGAAGTTCACTCAGTTCTACTCGGCGGCTCCGGTTTGTACGCCAAGTCGCGCGGCATTGATGACCGGACGCTTGCCTTTGCGAAATGGGATGTGCAGCAACAAGCGGCGAGTGCTGTTCCCGGATTCCAAAGGCGGCCTCCCTGCGGAAGAAATCACGATTGCCGAAGCGCTTCAAGCAAACGGCTACGCAACGGCTTGCGTCGGGAAGTGGCACCTGGGGCACTTGCCTCAATACCTGCCGACGAACCACGGCTTTGATCAGTATTTCGGCATTCCGTATTCCAACGATATGGACCGCATCAACGACGCGCCGAAAGGACGCGACGCTTTCTGGGATCCGCAAGTGAGATATTGGAATGTGCCGTTGATGCAAAACATCGAGATTGTCGAGCGGCCAGCCGATCAAACGACGATCACTCGGCGTTACACCGAAGAAGCGACAAAGTTCATTCGCGACAACAAAGATTCGCCATTCTTCCTCTATCTTCCCCATAGCATGCCGCACGTCCCTCTGTTCCGCTCGTCCGAGTTCGCCGACAAGAGCCGGCGTGGACTGTACGGTGACGTGATCGAAGAGATCGATTGGAGCGTTGGTCAAGTGCTTGCGACGCTTCGTGAGTTGGAGATCGACAAAAACACGCTGGTGTTCTTCACGAGCGACAACGGGCCGTGGTTGATCTTCGACGAACAGGGAGGTTCGGCCGGACTGCTTCGCGATGGGAAAGGGAGTACGTGGGAAGGCGGCATGCGCGAACCGACTTTGGCTTGGTGGCCAAGCCACATCAAACCGGGCAGTATTAGCCGCGACATCGCCAGCACGATGGACATTTTCGCCACGGTTCATGCCCTCGCCGACATTGCCTTGCCCACCGACCGAGTCCTCGACACGCACGACCTCACGCCAGTCCTGCGCGGGACTGGGCCGAGCAGTCGCGAGGTGCTGTTCTATTATCGGGCCTATCAGCTGATGGCCGTTCGCAGAGGGCCTTGGAAGATGCATCTCATGACACAAGACGCCTACGGTCCGGGGTCGAGCGAGCCCACGAGGCACGATCCTCCGTTGCTATTCAACCTGGAGCACGATCCCGGTGAAAAACTGGATATTGCCTCACAAAATGGCGAGGTACTTCGGCGGCTCGAAGCCGACATCTCGACACATAAGGCGATTCTCATGCCGACCGCTTCGCAGCTCGAGCTTTAACCCGGATTATTCAGTGCCGCTTGGCGATAGCCTGCGGTTCTCGTGAACTTCGAGAGAACCGAAGTTCGGGCCGTTCCAAGTGCCAAGGACCATAAGCAGATCGAGCGACCAAGCCGGTACGGGCAACTCGCTCGTCAGCCTGCGGGAAGTACCGGGTTTTCCGATTCTCCAGCGAGTGCCTACTTGACCGTGAACAAGTTTTTCGATTTTTCCGTGCAAAACCCGTGACATGGGTGAAAGCGAGGTTACACTTAAACAAATGGTATAACCGGCGTGGGCGATAAAATCTCGCACGCTAAACCGGGGAATTCTCACTCACTGTCACATTTGTAGGGACGAAAAATCGCTATGGCACAACTACTATTCTACGAAAACGTTGCTCCTGTCTCCCCTCAACGACATGGCGAACTGAGCATCGAGCGAGCTGACTTCGGTTTCGCTGCGAATGTCAACTCGGTTCCACTGATGGCTGTCGAGATGACCGCCGCCGCAAGCGAGTACACCATTGTGTTCGCCGGTAACGAAGATGCCGTCGCTCCCGTGGTCATCCTGGGCCTGGAAGGCACCAAGAATCAATACGTCGACAAAGACGGCAAGTGGAGCGCCGACTACATTCCGGCCTTCGTTCGCCGCTATCCGTTCGTTTTCTCGCAACAAGAGAACACTTACACCTTGTGCGTCGACGAGGCCTGGGACGGCTGCAACAAGGACGGCAAGGGCGAACGTCTGTTCGACGAAAAGGGCGAACGAACCGAGTACCTCAGCCGCATGCTGAAGTTCCTCGAAGAGTCGCAAGCACACTTCGTTCGCACGCAGACCTATTGCAAGCACCTGAAGGAAATGGATCTGCTCGAGCCCATGAAGGCCGACTTCACGCTGCCCGGTGGCGAGAAGAAGTCGTTGGGTGGTTTCATGGCCGTCAATCGTGACAAGCTACGAAACTTGGCTCCCGAAAAGTTGGCTCAGCTCGCCAAGACCGACGAGTTGGAGTTGACCTACATTCATCTTCTCTCGATGAACAACTTCCGCCGCGTTTTGGAGCGAACTGCCAAGGCTGCCGCAGCTGCCACAGCCGTCGCCGCCGAGTAATGTTTCGGAAGCCAAACTAGAAAAACTGCAATCCCTCCGGTTGAGTCGAATCAGCCGGAGGGATTTTCTTTGCGCGGAACGAGCGAAAGCATAGCCTCGACGACTGTGAGCCCATATATTAGAGGCTTCACATTCGCCCGTTCGAGGTAGAGCATGTCCGACGAATTTGATCCGTATTATGCTTGGCTGGGAATTCCGCCAAAGGATCAGCCGCCGAATCATTACCGCCTCCTGGGAGTCGAGTTGTTCGAAGCGAACCTCGACGTGATTGAGAGCGCGGCGTTTCGCCAGATGGGGCATGTACGGACCTACCAGAGCGGCCAACACTCGCGGGAATCTCAACGACTGCTGAACGAACTTTCAGCGGCCAAGATTAACCTGCTGGACCCGGACAAGAAACAAGCCTACGACCAACTGCTGCGAGCGACCATCGAGTCGATCACTGCCTTTCTCCCCGACGAACCGCCCGATGCCGCGATGCCAACGCCCGGCGCTGAATCCTCGGTTCACGTCATCGATTTCGAACTCGACGCCAGTTCGTCGGGTTCCGCGGTGCGCTCCGCTTCCGTTTCGGCGATTCGTCGTACACGCCCGCGCCCAGCATCGCGACTGCCAATCGTGATCGGCGTGATCGTCGCCGTGGTTTGCCTCGGTCTCGCCGTCATATTCGGTAACAAGATATTACAGCGCGAACAGAAGGTCGTTTTACAGCCATCAACTTTGGATCGCAGCGTTCCGAATCCGAGCACTACTCCAATACACGAAGACGGTGTGGCTCAGCCTGATACTTCACCAACACCCGTTCGGCCAGAACTTCCGACATCCTCCGAGAACACATCGGGAGTGGCAACAACTTCGACGAATGAGAACGCGGCAACCCCGGCGAAGCCGCAGCCGGTAACTGCCTGGAATGATGCCACGCGGAACTTCCCACGCCTATCGGCTCAAGTACAACAGGCTCGCATGCGGTCCCCAGTTTTCCCCGCCCTGCGAGTCAAACTCGAAGCGACTGCGGGAATCGCAGACAACGAATTTGTTATTACGCAATCGATGCCTTACGACGAGTTCCTCAGCAACGAGAATCTGCTGCGAAGTCTGGCCTATCGGCCGCTCCGGATTCGGCCTTACGTTGTCAACGGCGAGTCTCGAGTCGCCTCCGCTTGGGTTCGCGACGCAATCGATTGGCGTATGGCATTGGGCGTCGATGCCAACACACTTACCCAAGCGGACCAGACTTTAAAGTCACAGGGCTTCTATCCCGCTGATGTCGCCTGCTGGCAGACCGATGAGACTAAGTTCGCGGCAGTGTGGATCCTCGACGAGAACCAGGCCACCGAGCACGAACTGATGCTCGGTGTAACCGGAAAAGACTTTCCAGTGGCTGCCGCGAGAGCTCGGGCAAGCGGCTTAATGCCGCTGTCGCACCATGTGTGTTACAACGCGCAAGGAGATCGGCTCTACAGT
>CAUJKL010000043.1 GCA_963204995.1 Planctomycetota bacterium
TTTTCCTCGGAAGTGCAGGACTTCGTGAGGCAATTCCATGAATCGCTGATCGCGACTCTGGTGGCACGGGGAATTAACGCGTCGCTGTGCGGCGTGACCGCGACAGAAACGAAATCCGAGCCATTCCTCTGCTTTCAGCGACGAACTTCACTCGACATTGTGATCGAAAACGAAAAAGTTGTCGGCAGCGCCCAGCGCCGACATCAAGGAGCGTTGTTGCAACACGGCAGTATTCTGCTCGCACGTTCCTCGCATGCCGAAGCGCTGCCGGGACTATCTGACCTGGCGGGAGAACCCGTCCGTCACCAAGAGCTCTGGCAAGAATGGTCGCAGCGACTGGCCCGCCTTTTTAGTTTTCAATTTCGACCGTCTGCTCTGACCGAATCCGAGTCGGCTGCCGCCTCGGCGATCGAGAAACGCCGATTCTCGCACGAGACCTGGACCCAAAAGCGGTGAGGCTACACTCCCTCGAAAGTGTTGCAATATTTGACGCCCGCATATTTTTTCAGTAAGCTTCTCCCTTGCAAGGTAAAGCCGCAGCACCAAACTGGGCGATTGAGTCTAGAGGCGACAGCTACTCGACACTCGTACTGCCGTGCAAGTAGAATCCACATTGCCACTCGCGGCTCGCGCCATCGTCATGAAAGGTGCATATGCAAGTTAAATTAAAAGTCCTTGCGGGTAAGAATTCAGGGAAGGAACTTCCAGTTCCTGTGAAGCGATTCTTGATTGGTCGCGGCGATGATTGCCACATGCGTCCTAAGAGCGAAGCCATCAGTCGCAATCACTGTGCGATCCTCATCAACGAAGAGGAAGACGAAGTAATCATTCGTGACTTGAACAGTCGCAATGGAACTTACCTAAACGGCGAGCGTCTTGCCGCTGATCAGGCGCTTGAATCGGGCGATCATTTGCAAGTCGGTCGCCTTGAGTTTGAGGTGCTGATTAAAGATCGAAAGCGGGCTCCCGCCCCAGCCGCCGCCAGCGCACCACGTGGCGATAGCAGCGCGTCGCTCGACTTCGATATTAGCGAATGGTTGCATGAAGCCGAGACTTCCGAAAAGGCCCAGAAGAAATCGGACCCAGAAACGCGTCAATTCAAAATCGATGAAACCGACCGTATCGCGCTCGAAGCCGCCAAGCGAACGTTGGACAGCGTGGATGGTATTGAAATGCCGGCTGCGAAGACCGATGAATCGGGAACAAAGAAATTCGAGCGTCCTAAGAAGCAAGCTCCTGGCAAGCTACCTGAAACCGCAAAGGCTGCAGCGGCCAGTTCCTCGCGAGATGCGGCAGCCGACATGTTGAAGAAGTTCTTTAACAACCGGTAGTCTCAGTTCACGGGTATCAGTTACGTTCTCGAACGCCTGTCGCTGCGATAGGCGTTTTTTTATGCGTGCCCAAGATTCCCTCTGAGAACCTGAATACCACAACGACTTGAAATCTATTTCATCGCCGAAACCACACGTTGACCGCACGGGTATCACTCAGTAGCCGGCATTGCCTGCCGGAGAAGATGGCTCGATGGAAGATCTCCGAATACTGGTGAATCGCTGCCTGGAAGGTGAGCAGTCCGCGATGCTGGCGCTTGTCGAGCGGTTCCAGGGCCAGGTATTTGGACTTTGTTATCGGATGTTGGGGAACCGGGAAGATGCTGAAGATATTGTCCAAGAGACGTTCGTACGAGTGTTGAAAAACCTTGCAAAATGGGATCACGAGCGTGATTTTGAGCCCTGGCTATTCGCAATTGCAGGAAATCGATGTCGTACCGCTCTGGCAACGCGACGGCGAAGACCGACGGTCCAAGCGTTTGTCGAACCGGTGCCCGACCATCGCCCGGACGCTGCCCCTGCGAAGCACTTGGCCGAGGAGGTGCAACTGGGGCTGGAACAACTTCGCGCGGACTATCGACAAGCTTTCGTTTTGTTCCACCAACACGAACTGAGCTATGAGCAAATCGCGGACGCCATGAGCCGACCGCTGGGAACCGTAAAGACATGGATTCATCGTGCGAGAATGGAGCTGATCCGCTTCCTTCAACAGCGCGAGGTGATTGAGGATTCGAGTTATGCAGTGCGCAAAGTTTGAAGAACGATTACAACAGCTGCTTGACGATCGCAAGAGCGTCGAACAAGACAAATTGCTTCAAGAGCACGCCAGGGGCTGTGACGCCTGCGGCAGCGTCTTGCGCTCGCAATCGCTGCTGTTCGCGGGCCTTCGACTAACTCTGGAGCCCCGTTTTACAAAAGATCTGGGACATCGCGTTGTCGATCAATTGAGAATTGACCACCGCAAGCGTACCAACAAACGACTGATGATCGCTGCCCTCGCCACGGCCGCCGTGATCATGATCGCACTACTACCCCTGGCGGGAGATCGCATTCCCTTCCAGCGAGACCGCGATCACGGCAACGGAGGACTCGCGCTTGCAACGCCAACGTTGGAACAGAATCCGCAGCGTGCGTTCACCGCCGAAGAGTCGGAGGACTTACGTCTGCTGATGCATCAGTGGATGCTGCAAATCTCGGATCATCGGCTCGACATGTTTGAACCAGTCGACCAGTTGGCCAGTGGCATTCGCCCCTTGGCACTCACCTTCAACCTGGCTCTCGACACTTTGCGACGCACGTTACCTGGATACTCCGAGCGACCGCCAGCCGAACCACAAGCCCTTTACGGCAACGTTCGAACTTGGATTAGTTGAGACGATGACACTGCCGGCGCATCCGGAATGTTCCCTCAGACGCTAATATCCGTGCAATCCGCAAGAGCCAGAACAACCTCTTCTTTTTCCTAGTCGTTGCATATTAACAACGCGTCGATCCGATTCTCTACTTCTATAGCCGGATCGCTAAACTTACACCTATGGAAGGGTATTCCGCAGGCTGATGCTTTGGAGGAATACTGTGGCACGTACGAAGAAGACAGAAGTAACGCTTGACCGCCGCGAACCAACAGATCGACGCGAGGCAGACGATCGCCGCACGGCGAGTGTTCCGGTTGCAGAAGAACGGCGACAAGCCCCGCGACGCAAAACACCGCGACGCCGCCAGATCGACCCCACCACCTGCGAGCGTGACTACTCGGATCAGGAAATTGAATTCATGCAAGCCATGGACACCTACAAGCGCACCAGCGGTAGGATGTTTCCAACTTGCAGCGAAATCCTCGAAGTATTGCGTAATCTCGGCTATCAGCAGGCCGGTAAATCCACCGAACTTCCTGCGGTTGCCAATGAAGAGCCCAATTGCGAAACGGACTTAGAGTCCGAGTCGATAGACTCGGAAGTAATCTGATCCCAGCTCGCAGTCGGCGACCAAGAAAACACTAAGGCGAGCTTCGGCTCGCCTTTTCTCGTTAAACCTGCCCGACCGTAGGGTGTGTGCAACACACCACACTCTTGAGTCGCAGACGCATTTCATGCAGCCAACCGCAGCTTCGAACCGCCTTTCTTTGCAGAATTGCTGCGGCTTGTGGTGTTTTGCGTCGGATGATACTATTGCGGTTTCGCAAAGTGCGACAGAGACTGATCTTAGTAAGTACTCGCCCGCAAGGACTTGGGACATGAAGGACGGCATTCACCCAAAATACGTTGAAACCGCAGTTACCTGCGGTTGTGGTAACACCTTCAAAACGCGAAGCGTCCGCAGTGAATTGAAGGTTGACATTTGCAACATGTGCCACCCATTCTTCACTGGCAAACTGAAGTACATCGATACGGCTGGCCGCATCGAAAAATTCCAGAACAAATTCGCAGCAGGCAGCTATGCGAGCCTCCAAAAGCCCGCCAAGAAGAAGCCCGCCAAGGCCAAAGCCGACTCTTAGCCCTCTCGCATCTATCGCGTTCGACGGATTGTTCGCCAAGTGATTGCGTGAATAGTTCGTCGATGCTCTCCGTCCCTTTCCTCATTGTGGACAAGGCGCTTTCTTATGCGCAAGATGCTCGACGAAAAACTGAACCGCTTCGAAGAACTCGAGCGGATGATGTCTGATCCGGCAGTCCAAGTCGACTCCAACCGCATGGCTGCCGTCGCGCGCGAACATGGCTCGCTGGCAAAACTCGCGACAAAGTACCGTACGTTTCAGAAACTTCGGGACGAGATCGCCGAACTACGCGAGATGGCCGAGAGCGACGACAAAGAAGAACGGCAAATGGCCAATGAAGAGCTGGCCAAGCTAGAAGAGAAGAACGAAAGTCTCTGGAACGAATTGCTGGAAGCCACGATCGGCGGCGAAGATGCCAATCGAACTCGGTGCGTGATGGAAATTCGCGGTGGCACCGGTGGTGACGAAGCCGCCTTGTTTGCTCGCAACCTCTTCGAGATGTATAAGAAACACGCCGAGAGGAAGGGGTGGAAGTGTCAGATCTTGGACTCGAGCATGACGGAATTGGGAGGCTGCAAGGAAATCTCGCTCGCGTTCGAAGGCGAAAGTGTGTATCGCGAGTTGCAAT
>CAUJKL010000044.1 GCA_963204995.1 Planctomycetota bacterium
GAACAACGGTATCGGATGGCATTTGGTAATAGAAATGTTCTCCGCGCTGGTCCCCACCGCTGACGACAACCAAGGGCGTGCGCGGGAAATTGGCTTTCCAATAAGAGGCATCGCTGGCGGAATCTGCGTCGACGACGATCAGGCCAGAAATACGGCCCGTCACGATTCCCACATTGAATTCTTCCTGCGACGTCCTACCGAACCACGCTCCGATTTCGGCCAGTGTGGGTCGGCGCGTGCGGTATTCGGCCCAGGCGATTGCCGGACGCTTGCCGCGCACGGGGATTACCGAGTAGCCACGGTCTCGATACTCGGCAGCGAAATGATACCGGTAGTTCCTGTCGGCATCGGGCAGAACTCGATGATCCTCCGACCGTTGTTTGTGATTCTCGTGAAACATGGCTGGGTATCCGTTGTGATACAATCGGTCGATCGTCGCACGGTCTGATGACCTAATCAAACGAGGTCGGTAAGTATCTGGAATGACGGGCATCGATGCCCATGGTATTGGGGAGTCATCCCTCCTGTATCGTCTTGGACGCATCATCATTGTCCCCATGGTCCGCCTTGGTCTTGGTTTTCCAGGGGCACACCGCGCGGGTCGAGGACAGTCGGAATCCACCGCATCGCGGACACTCCGAAGGAATTGCAGGCGCAAAGAACTTCGCGTCACACTCTTCACACAGCATGTACCAGCGCAGGTCGTTCTCGGGAACGATCCTTGAAGTCTTTCGTGCTGCCATCGTTGAGCCTCTCTGCGGCGGTGGTTGTCACTTCCTTCAATCAACACAAATCAAACATCATTCGGATCTTCGAGCGTTCATCACGTTTCGCGGGGAATCATCCGATACCAGCCGCGGTGGAAGAAGTAAAACCAGGACCGGTATTCAAAAACGTAGATGGCGGGGTGCGGTCCGCTGCAGCGAACGACAAGTCGCCTGGAGCGACCGTTGCGGAAGGCATGCCCATTCACGAACCGATAGTCGATGGGATCGGATCTGGCAAAGGAACGATTGCCAATAATGACGCAACCGTTCTCCATAAACGTCAAGACGTCCTGAAACGTCACCGACGGTGGATGGTTGAGCTCCCAGGTGCATAATAGTGGCTGTGAGATCCAGGTAACGTCGTGCGTTGGAATACTCATTCTAGAAATCTCTCAGGGTCTTGATTTCGGATTGGGATCTGCGATACGGTCCGCTCATGAGAAACGACAAATTGCTTTCCGAGCGACAATATCGAACTTTGACATTTATTAAATGGCTAATCATCACGTCCGGAATCATCGGGCTGACGCTCTCTTATCTTTCTGAGACGCTACGTCCGTATGCGGCCGGGGGCATGATGCTCAGCGGACTGATCTGTATGATTGCCGCTCTGGTCATCTGCGCCGTGGATTGACCGATTAGGGAGAGGCAGAGTCTCCGCAGAGACCCCACCACTCGCTTACTGAAAACTTGCCGCAGCAAATTCCCAAGAGGAAAGTAGAAACTTGACCAACATTTCTCGCACCAATATTCGATGTTCAGGAGTCAACCGAATCCAACCGGCAATGACCTCTAAACCTCCGAAAAGCATGATTGTTGTCTGTAGCGCCTCTCCTCGTTTTTTGTTTCTTCCTTGTGGCATAAACCCTCCTTGTTGTGCTTGCAAAGTGATGAATCACTAGGCAAACTGGGTTAACGGTCTTCGGTGCGAGTCATCGTGCTACGCACCATCTGGTCATGCGGTGGAATGGCTTCCTTTCATTTCATCAGTTGTCATGTGTCTCCTCTATGAAAAAAGCAAGGCGAGTGTGCAGCACGTGCCACTGCCACGCTTGAGTAAATCCAAAATTGACCGTCTTCACCGAAACTGAATGGTGTACTGCCGAAAATGCTCGAACAGACGCTCGATTTTGTTCGCGTTGTAGCCCCGTCCCAGAACTTCCAGCACTGTCTGACCGTTATCCGAGAGAATGGCGTCTGGGCGCTTGTCCTCAAACCGTCGAGCGTCAATCGCTTCCTCCGCGATCCAGCTTTCGGCAACGTGCGGGATCGCTTTCCAAAGCTGCAAGTAGCACTCCGACAAGGCAATATCGTGTTCTCGCTCATATCTCCGCGGGCCTCGGGCATATCCGCCGTAGTGAGCGGCCCCGAGCGGTGTGATCACGACTAAAGTGGCTTGTTGGAGTGGCTTCCGCCACCGCTTTTGATTCTGCCAGGCCAGCTTTTCAAAGTTCGGAGCCGTCGTGTCGCCGGCAGGCGATACGTAGATTGGTTGCGTGACGTCCACGACAGTGATCATGGCGCGCGACGTTTCGACCAACGCGTCATTGACCAGCCTACGAACCACGCGATCGGCGGCTTGCAGCGGACGACAATGCCCACGGAACCAATAGCGCGCGATTTGTCGTGTTGTAAGGACACGGACGTCCCTGGCGAGAACTTGTAGGATGTCCTTGGCAGCCGATGTGTTCATGGTAACGTCTGGAAGCGGTTCATTCTTAAGGTCGCAGGGTACGTGATGCGTGGCAAGTTGGCAGGCGCGCACGCGCTTGATGATCGGACGATGCTAGGCACGCAAACGTTGATGCGTGATGGTCTCCCGTCATTATGACGTCATGTGGCAGCCAGACAATTTCCGCCACATCACCCGTCCACCACCACGTCACCACGGTAGATGGTGACGGCGTTGTGCCACATGGCGTCGGCCGGCAAGCGCCGTGCGAGATCCTGAGGGACTTCGTTAAGAGGTGGCGAGTCGATGGGGATGCGATCATAATTTCAGAGACCATGATTCTTCCGTTTTTAGGTCAGCCAGAATCTGTGTATACTTTTGACGATGTGCCTCGTTTGTTGGGGTGGCGGCAGAGGTTGGCCTAACCCGAGAGGACCGCTGAGGCGACTTCGGGGGTGCAACCGGCGGGGGCGATCCCAACGGAAAGGGGAGCGCGGTAAAGGGCTTCCGCTTCAGTTCGTCGTGTTTGGTTTTCGATTCGGGCGGAATCACCGTGAATGGAATCGGGTCGCGATGTTCGTCACCCAGCTTGAACACAGCGTAGGCCTGCTGCTTTTGCGCCGACAGCTCAATGATTTCGTTTCGTGTCAGCCCGGGCTCCAGCGTCTCTCGTACGGAGGTCGTAGTACTCAGCCCGTGGCTGGACTGACTCAACTCGGGTCGCCGTACATCGAGACTTTGATAGCGTAGCTCCCGATTTTCTTCCTCGGAGTCACAAGTGAAAATGATCCGTTGGCACAATCCGCGCACGATCGGTGTCAAGTCGCCATCGGCCGTCACGAGCTGTTCATCGTTTTGGTAGGACAAATAAACTTGCAGGGCCCACTTCCTCGCCATCGCCAACAATGCCGAGAGCGACGATCGGCCGGAAGCGATCTGCGAGAATTCATCGATGGAAAGATGGATGACACGCGTAGCGAGTCCATTATCAAAACGGTTGGCGGCCTCGACAAACACGCACCAAGCCGCCAAAC
>CAUJKL010000045.1 GCA_963204995.1 Planctomycetota bacterium
GACGAAGGTGGCCGCCAGGTTGGTCATGTATCTCCATTTGGTAATCTCGTTGCCGTTCTCATCCGTTTCATGTGGTGGCAGCTTCATCGAAGTGGAATGATCGATGACTAAGATGTAGACGGGCGCATTGCCTGATCCCGCTCCACGTACAAGCGGGGCGGGCACGATAGCGACCGTCAGCGCAGCGATAAACAGGATCAGCCGCCCCAACCAGCGGGATGAGCGCATGCCGCAGCCCGGCGGCTCTCGTTCTGCGACGATACATTTCACTAACGGTATCTCCCCCGCAAAAGGCTCGACTGACTCTGCGCAATCTAGGTGCTCACAATTGTGCTGCGTCATGTAAGTGAATCGTTGGCGAGAAACCATCCCGCCAAGCGGCACGGCACATGTGCCATCCGCACTTGGTTTTCGTCCTTGCAACAAAAAGCTTTGCGCTCAACTCGGGCGCGATCGCTAATCACCCCCCAGTGTGATAACCTGAAACGGCCCAAGTCAAGCGCCAACTAGAACGCCGTCGCAACTTTGGTGCAGTTTCCGGGCTCTGACTTTGAAGGTGTAGCGGTTGGGAGCTTTTCTTCGCGCCGATTCCAATCAATTTGAAGACGCGGTCTACGAATACCAGTTACCTGTCGAGATCCGATTTTTCTTCGTTACCTCTCTAAATGAAAGGGGAATGAACCGTGTCGACTGACCGGGACAAAATCCGCAGACGCATTCGGTCGCGCCGCCGCATGAGCTTGATCGTTGTCGGCTCGTTGGCGGGCTGTGCGGTACTCGCTTTGGCAATCCTCCTGATTGTCAGCGGTATGATTCCGATTCAGGGCGATTTCGACGTCTATCTTACTGGACCGGGGATTCAAAAGCTGGCCGCCGGCTCACCTGTCGCCATGGGGCTCCAGGAAGTAGGGCACGTCAAGCGCATCGAGAATCGCGAGGGCGTACCGGTCGCCCACGTGGTGATCCAACGTGAGATTGCCGAACAGCTTCCCCAGGACAGCAAGTTTGCCGTCGAGTCCTTTAATGAGTGGATTCCGGGGAATCTGGGAGTGCGAGTTTACAAGCCCTCTACGCCCGGCTCGTCGTCGCCGATTGAAGATGAATCGACATTCGAAACCAACAACGAAATCCTGCCGCCGGACCTACCGCCCAAATTCTACTTGCTGGTCGTCGTCGGGTTGCTGGCCATTGCCGTGGTCCTGGGTCTGGCCTGCGCGATTTATAAAACGGTCAAAAACCTGATGTCGGCGGCGATAATACTGGTGGTTGGCGCGGCTATCCTGCTGGCCGTATACGCTCATCTTAATGGAAGCATCACCGCACCTGATCCCCCGTTCAAAATGAATCCCACGCAGATCTACGAATCAGTGACTCCAGGTGAACTCACCTAACCCGGCTAATTTACAGACTGTTTTTCGACGGATTGCTGTAACCTACTGGCGAAACAAGAGTTCGCCAACTCTCCGCATATGTTGTGAATAATCCTAGCACCAAACGGTACACGAATGGTTTAGCGTTCACTTTGAGACTTTACGATTTTGGCAAATGCCACGGGCTAGTCCCGTGGATCGTTACGCTTGTTGCTAAACGAAGAGGGGAACAAAGACATTCCCCACTTCCGTCTTCTTTCGCGGCAACGCCGCGAAACAAGACGGAAGTGGGGTGGGGCCGGTCGCTTGTAGCTGCGAACGTAACGATCCACGGGACAAGCCCGTGGCATTTCGTTCGACTGTAAACTCTCAAAGTTGTCATAGAACATCCGAAATACCGTTTGGTGCTAGCTAAAGCATCGAGCATCTCGCATCTCGCAGTTTGGCTGCGGTTCGTTCGTGCATTTTCGAGGAAGGTATTCATCAGTGAAACCGTTGAGCAAGACCGCATTGGCGATCTGCCTGCTTGCGAGCACACTCGCGAGCGGCTGCGCAAGAAACGCAAATTCGTCGTTATCGGCATCGGGCGATCGCGTGTTGGTCGTGATCGTGCCGGGCACTTTCAGTGGCGCTGCGTTCTGGCCGACGGCGCAAGCCGGTAAAGCCTCGTTCGCTTCCGAATTGAAGCGAGCGATCGGCGACAACTGCGAGATCTACCCGGCACTCTGGGCGTCCTCGATCGAAGGCCCTTCGCTTCGGAAAGCAGGCCAAACGTTAGCTTGGGAAATCGATCAAGAAGCCGTCGGATTCGATCGAGTTTGCATTGTGGGGCACAGTCATGGTGGCAACATCGCGCTGCTCGCGGCCGGCATGTGCAAGTCGCCAATCGATATGATCGCCTGCCTCTCGACGCCTCACGCGCACTTGCGGATGAAGCCGAAACCGAGCGGCAACGACGAACTGCTCGTACCTATTTATTGCTCGCCCAATACGTTGAATAACACCGATACCATTGTGACCATCTGCCCGACGACGGACGACGTACCCGAGTTTTGGGCGAACGTGTTGCCACTGGGGTTGAATGACGCCGAAGCGATTGAACTCGTCAAACCTTGGCGCGACGCAACAGACGATCCACGGCTGCGACGCGATGGCATTCTTTTGCGTTTGCTTCGGCTCGGCAACGTGGAAACTTCCAAGCGCCTGAACGTCGAATCCATCCACATCGACCTGCATTCGCTGGTGTTGGACGAGATACTTGGATTCAAAGGCCATTCCACCGTCCACTCGTGCCGCATGGGTTATGTCGTCGGCGAACTACTGCGCGACGGCGCGGCAGCCGACCGGATCGCGTATCTGCAACACATGGTGCAACCCAAAAACACTGACGACGGAGAGCCCGTGGCCGCCGTGTACCAGCGTTGGCTAGCGCAATACGACCAGTACTTCGAGCATGCGGGTTGGCGATTGGAAGACGCCAGCGTGACGGTCAGTGCGGGCCAGGATCTTTACAACACACCGCCCGATCTCCGACTCTTGGTCAAATCGGGTGACGGTCGTCAGACGTGGGGGCAAACCGAACCGCAGGAAAACGCACTGACGGCGCGCTGGCAGCCGGGTATTTTCGTCTACGAGAGCAGCGAGTTTTTACTTTGCATCGAGGACCACAACGGTCTGCTGCCGGCAAGGTCGCTTGGTAACTGCCGCCTCACCGCCAATCGTGATCTGCCCACGTCGATTTCGCCGAACGCCTCGGCCAGCTTTCGCTGGTCGGGCGAATTCCAGTGGACTCCCATGCATCATTGAACACCGGATGCCAGAAATCACGCTATTCAAGCCGCTTCGACCAAATCCAAACATGTGTGTGAACGCGTGAGGTGCAAATCCTCTGTACGTGAATCTTGTTACTGATGCGACAAATGGCAGTAAACAAGTGGCGAAATCTGGGCATGTTATGCGTCGGTCGGGGCGAGCTGTTGTTGATCTGAGTCGGGGCGACAAGGCGTCGTGTCGGATAGGGTAAGCTCACCTACCGATTCGCGCCTTCAGAGTCCGGCACAATCGTTCGTTTGCAATGAAAACTCGTCGATTTTACTCAGCATTCAATATCGGCAGGTGCGATCGCTCGAAAACAATTGATGCTGCTAACTCACATATTGGCTGATTTGTGTAACATCAAATACAACTGGTCATTCTTGGTCGCCCCGTCCGCTACTTGCAGCAGTAGTTGGATATCATGCTCAGCGATATTCGTGCCCAAAGCCAACTCCGCCCTGTTGATCAATGTGTCGCCATCATTAACGGACCAAAACCACACGAGCTGGCTGAACGGGTTACCGCTGCCAGCCCTTCCATTCACTGCGCCATCGCTAATCGCGAGATTACCCAAAGTTGTTGCGTTTAACGCATCAATTTGAAACGGAGACACGATCAGTGGTTTCGCACCTTTTTCAGCAATCATTGCCCCGGCTATCAGTCCTTCTGCCCGAAAACCTGTAGGGTATTGGCGAAACATCTCCAAGATGAACAAGTCTGTTTCCTGAAACAGTCGGTTCGACCAGATCGGAGTTGCCGCTTCCCACGATACGGAGCGGACAAAACTGCTTGCGGGCAATGTGGTTTTGAGCACTCCCTCAGCAACTTGACCAAATTCCTCTGAGCCAACAATCAGTATGGATGTTGCATCGCCAGCCATATTCAACCTCAAACAGAGTGATCGTTGCCGGGGCGGGATTGCTCGTTCCGGTAGCGCCGATCGAGCCATCCTGCATCCAGCATTCGAGTGGTATCGGTCGTGTCGTCGATGATTCGCCCTTCCCGCATGACGACAACTCGATTGACGAACGGCTGAATGCGTTTGAGTTGATGTTCAACGACGATCGAAGAAAACGGAAACTGCTCGCGAAGGCGTTCCAGACTCGCCAACAACTCGACCGACGCTTTGGGGGAAAGTCCGGAAATCGGTTCGTCGAGTAGAAGTAGCTTAACTGGCCTCGCAAGAATCATCGCCAGCGCCAAAGCCTGTCGCTGCCCCCCGGACAACAAACCTGCCCGTGTTTCAATCTGATCGCGAATCGTCGAGAATTGATCGAGCACCGTATCGCGCCGCTTTGAATCCGAGACTGACCAGTTCGCAGCCAACAGCAAATTGTCACGAACTGTCAACTGAGAAAACACATTCTCCGTTTGCTTCAAGTATCCGATTCCGTTACACGCGATCGCTTCCGGCTTCAATCGCGTAATCTCGCTATCAAGGTAAACAACTTCGCCCGAGTCGGCTTTGACCAGATTCATGATCGTCCGCAGCAGTGTACTCTTGCCGCATCCATTGGCACCGATCAACGCGACATGCTCGTCGCCTGATACTCGCAGCGAAACCTCATGCAAAACCGGTTGGCTCCGGTATCCGGAAACCAGCGACCGAACATCCAGAATCCTTTCGTTTTGAGCGATATCAACCATGTCACAGTCCCAAACAAATCTCCCGAGTCACCGGATTCCCCAGAACTTCCGCAGCATCACCGCGACCGACGACCTGCCCCTGACTCAGCACCAAGACATAATCGGCAAGTTCTTCCACAAACGATATCTCGTGTTCGATGATGGCAACGGTCATTTTATCATTCTCAACCATGTGATGAATCAGTTCAGCAAGTCTGACCGCCATCGCAGGAGACATGCCAGCGATTGGCTCATCGAGATACACGCATCGATAGTTTCCCGCCAGCAAACGCGCAAAAGCAAGAAGTTTCTGATTGCCGAACGAGAGGTCTTTTGCCAAAGCATCGAGCCTCGCATCGACTCCAACCTGCGCAATCAAGTGAGCGGCGCGATCTCGCAGATCACTTCGCCTCGACAACAAAACCAAATCGAAAAAGGACCAACTGCTTGTTTCCATCGCGCACAGAGCAGCAACCACGTTATCCATCACACTCATATTCCGAAACACGCGCACGTCCTGAAACAGCTTGCCGATTCCGAGACGAGCAAGATCTGCAGGACTCTTCCCAGTAATCTCCGCTCCGTCCCAATGAACGGTTCCCATGTCGGGCCGAAGCTCCCCAGTCAACACCTGAAACAAAGTCGTTTTTCCCGCACCATTTGGACCGATAAACGCAGTGACCTTCCCTTGAGCAAGCGAACCTGTCACGTCAGTCAGTACCTTGAATTCGCCGAAACGCTTGCCGATGCCATCGAAAACCAGTGTGTGTTCGCTCATCCGTCCAGCATCCTTTCGCCCGCGATGCCTTGGGGACGCCAAAACATCAAAGCCGCTAGTATGCCTCCGTAAATGATCTCGCGGACGTTCGCCGCTACTGCATCTGGAAGTCCGACAAACCGCAGGACTTCGGGTAGCGAAATCATGATCATCGTACCAATGACCGGACCCGTCAGGTTTCCTCCTCCACCCAGCATCAACAGCGCGACCAGAAAGATACTTTCGCTCAACGAAAAAGAAGTCGGATCAACATACGTCACATAACTGGAATAAAGAGCACCGGCGAACGCAGCGACACCTGCCGAGATAGCCATCGCTCGCCGAGCAACAATGTTCGTACTGATGCCGATTGACTGAGCGGCCCGTTCATCCTCGCGGATCGATTTGAGCTTCAATCCGAACGTCGACGAATAAACCCAATACAACAAACTTGTCAAAAGGAATACCAACGGCGCAAACAGCAACATATATTCCCACGGTTGTCGCGGTTGCCAGCCGAAAACCTCCGGGCGGGC
>CAUJKL010000046.1 GCA_963204995.1 Planctomycetota bacterium
TCCGTGAAATTCGATCCGTGATTCGCTACACTGTGTTTGCACGAGGAAACCTCCATGATTTGTCGTAACCTGTTGTTGGCAAATCAAGTTATGACAAATCTGGAGGCATCGCGCTAGCCGTGTTATGAGAAATGCGGGCTAAGATGCACAGCAACAAGACTTGGGTTCGGTTGGTCAAACGTTTCGGAATGTTCGGCGAGCGGAGAACGCGGCAGCGATATCAGCGGCGGCGGATGTTCTTGGAACCGCTGGAGGCTCGGCAATTGATGGTTGCCGATTTGACCGATCCCGCGGACGCGACGGGCGGAGGCGGGACTGCGTGGGCTGCGGACCTGCTGGCTTACGAAGACTTCGTCGGCCCGACCGACAGCCCTGCCACCGCAGCGGCTTACGGTGCGCTGGCCGATACGCCGCTGAACTGGCAAGCGGCTGTCGGCGAAGTCACCAGTGCTAATCAAACCAACCAATCGGCACCAAATGTTGACGTGGGTTCGGCAACTGGGTTGTTGGGCGGCGGGAGCGGGTCCTACTCGATCGACTCGCTCACGCAACAGTCGTCGCTCGGGATGCTGGAGAACGGTGCGGGCGGCTTGCCGGCGTCTGCCGTGTCCACGATCGTTACGCTCGATCAATGGAATACCGACGCAGCAGCGGGGATGAGCCAGTGGAACACGCTGGGCGATGGCACCAGTCCGATCGTGGCGCAACTCAACGGCCAAATCAGCGGCATCGTCGAACAAGGTGCCAATGCGAACGAAGCGGGGACGGTTAACGGAACGACGGAAAACTCGTCACCCAATGGTGCCAACTCGGATAGTTCGAGTTCCACCACCGATTTCAATGCAAGTTGGGGGACGGCAGCCAATGCGTCGTTGAAGTCGCTGGCCACGTTTGCGGGCTCGTGGGTGATACCGGGTGGCGAAGTGGCGGTTGTTCCCTCGTGGGCTGCGGGCATTCTCCCGGCATCATCGTCAACGGAGTCAGGACTGGAGGCCTGTGAGTCCAGTAACTCGCATACGATCGGTGCTTCGTTCCCGGGCAATGTCGTATTCGAGGGTTTGGGCCGGATCAAAATCACGGCCAGTGACGCGACCTGGGCGATCGTGGATCTGACGAACGCCAGAAGCATTCCGGATGTCGTCGATGCCATCAATGCCGCACCGATCAATGTGGTCGCCGTGCTGTATGAAAATGGTAATGGATATTCACTGATCGATTTCACCGAGGGACCGGGCGAGCTAAAGGTCGAAAGCGTCGACTCGTTGCCCACGGCCAGAATCCTGAAGTTGGCTCGCCAGTCACAAGCCGACGGCACGGATGGCTCATCGCAGTCCTGTGATGGAAATGACGACTCAGAAAATGACAATGATACCGGTGACGGCGATGGATCAGGCGGTGATGGTTCAGGCGGTGATGGCACCGGTGGTGATGGTTCAGGTGGTGATGGTTCAGGAGGTGGTGGTTCGGGCGGTGGTGGTACAGGCGGTGGTGGAACGGGCGGTGGTGGTACAGGTGGTGGTGGAACAGGTGGTGGTGGAACGGGTGGCGATGGAACAGGTGGCGATGGATCAGGTGGCGATGGTTCAGGCGGCG
Organism: Planctomycetota bacterium; assembly: GCA_963204995.1. Taxonomy (GTDB): domain Bacteria; phylum Planctomycetota; class Planctomycetia; order Pirellulales; family Pirellulaceae. The sequence continues at coordinate 1,594 of CAUJKL010000046.1, forward strand.
GTGGATCAGGCGGCGGTGGAGATGGAAGCGGTGGAGATGGAGGCTGGGGCGGCAGCGGAGGTGGTCTCAAAATACCCCGCGTGGAATTCCCTGAGCTTGAGTTCCCTAGTCACGCGGGTGCCGATGGCGGCTTCGAGCCCTTCGATGATCCCAAGAACTTCAGTAGCACGACAACCATCACGAGTTGTTCACCGGACGCCAACGGAGCTGCCCCGAGTACGTGCAGCAATCCGGAATTCACTTCGACGCACATCGTCAGTCAAATCTGGATCGATGCAGATCATTGGCAATTCACCGAGTCGGTCATTGTTGGCTACACAATTAGCCGTTCCGCGACCGACGCGGATGGTGGCACGTTGACGATCGCTCGCAACGGTCACGCCAACGTGACTTTCGTCGCGGCCGAAGGCATGGGACCGGGTGCTGGCGGCGAGGGAACGGGCACGACGATCGATATCGATACCTCGGACGACTTGACGGTGACCTACGATCTGTCGCGCGACGACTCGGCCGCGCCCTGCGGTACGGCCACTTCGCACGTACATGTATTCTTCCACGAGTACGGCGGGGACGAGTCGCACTTTGGCAGCCGACCGACGACCAGTGGGCGTTCGGTAACGTCCGGCGGATCGATCACCGGTGGTAACGAATTCGATGCCAGCGGCGGTTGGAATGTGTCCTGTGGCGAAGGCGACTTGGCGGGCGGCGATGGGTGGCAACTCGCGACCAGCGGCGATTTTACCTCCAACTCACACAGTACCGCCTCGATCGACTGGAACGTCACGGCCACAGCGACGAACGGCCAGCCGACCAATGTCTCTGGCAGTGCCGGGATCACGCTGGGTGGTGGCGGGGGCGGTTCGTCCCACGACGATCTGTCGCTGACCGCGAAAGACAAGCAAGGCGATTACGACGCCGGGAATGGCTCGAAGTCGTCCGTCGACCTGGGCTGGCACGGCGGCTCGCACGGCGATTCGGGTTTTTCCATGGGGCTGGGCGGCGATTTCTCGACCAACTCCGAGGGAGATGTCGACACGAACCTGACACGCGACGAATTCGATATTCATGCCAACGGTAACGGCGGTGGTAACGATTGGTTCAACACGAATTACGATGCGAAATCGAAATCTGTTAGCGACTCGACTGCCAACGGCTGGACGTATCACAACGAGAGTGATTCGACGGGGCACGAGGACAGCAGCGTCGTTTCCGATAGCGATTCGTCGTTCACGTTTGGCCTGTCGAAAGCCACGGGTGGTGACGCGAGCGGTTCGATCGGTTTGACGTTCAACGGCGGCAGCAGCGACGGCTGGCATGTCAACAACGAAAGTAATGGAAAGTCGGAGAGCCGTTCCGATGGCGGCGGCTCGACTCGGGTTTACAAGAGTGAAGGGAAGAGCAAGTACAAAGTGGATGACGACTACGGCTCGTCCTACAACGGCAATCCCGGCGCGAGCTTGAACACGGACGGTTCGACGACGGAAAGCGGCTCGTCGCATGCGGAAGAGAACTACACGTTCGATCAAGTGTCGGAATCGAGCGCCAAGTCGAGCGAAGAGCGGACGGAGGAATACTCGATGTCGGCGGAAATAGAAGATCCCTCGACACGCTACACGATGTGGGACAAGCAGGAGTACGAGTATCGGGAGAAGACGACGGACCACTACGAAGCCGCGCTGAGTTCAGATGCCAGCGCGGGTAGCGCGTCGTCGTTACCGACCGGCAGCGACGCGGGCTACACGGACGCTGAGTGGTTCAACAAATCCTGTCACTCGTGGGACGACAACGGCACCCCAGGCGGCCCCGACTGCAACGAATCCACCACGACCGATCACGAAGACTGGCCGTCATTGGTGGATGCGGCGCTGGCTATGATGCAGGACGAGGCGGAGATGGCTGCAGAAGGCGGGGACAGCGCGCCCGAAGACGGCGGGCCAAACGCAATGGCAATGGCCGCGTATCAAGGCAATGAAGACACGGATCAAACAGGAGGTGGCGGGAGCGAGACTGTCGAGTTATTGGATCTTGCGGGAGGCGACACGAAACTTCGCACGGCATTAATTGAATTGATTAAACATGCCAACGGGAATCCTGTGATTCTTCTCGAAGTTCGCTCACTTGTCACTGCATGGAAAAACACGCCTCATAACTACGGCTGGAACGGTGGCTTCTGCGGGACTTGGCTGACGAATTTCTGCGCCCGACTCCCCGAGAAGTTTCAAGGTCCTGTCGGTATGATGGATGCGGGAGACAATATTCTGAAGGTTACACCGGTGTGGTTTGTGCAAGGCAATCCATCGATTGGTTCTGGTTATGGCATGAAATTGCGGGGCATTCCGGCTGGACACTTCGCTGCGCGAATACGCTTTCCGGATGGCTTTATTGTTTACTTCGACAACGGATGGGCAGGCAACGAAGCCGGCACCGAAGGGATGTTCACTTTTTCGGCTGCCACGGGAATTCCGATTCCGTTGAGAGTCATCTATTCACCGATACCAACCTCATTCCCTGAGCCTGGGTGGCCCAAGTGACGGAGTTCGACCCAGGTAACCTACTATAGTGGACGATTCGAAATGCATGAGTATTGGCGATTCCTCAAAAGAGTCCTGGCGGGAGACAATGCAAAATCGCAGCCCCTTGGCCAGGCTTCTGTAACCTCGCCGACCACAACTAGCAAACAAGGTTACCGGCGTTTTTCTTGGCGAAGGTCATTGAGGCTCTTAGGCATTGTACTATCCACGTTGTGGTTGGTGATGCATCATGTTAGCCAAATCGACGCAGGATTTCGCATTTCCATTGAGTCCACCGTTCGAATCGCTATCCAGGGCGCGATCGCCATAGTCGTTATGCTGTATTGTCTCCGTGGATGGTGGAGGTATGCGCTGGGCTTGCCGTTCGCATTGTGTGTACTTTGGTCGCTAGGGTATTTCTGAGGAGCGGGAAGGACACAAAGGTGTCAGGGAAAGCGCCGGAATAAAACCGGCCTGGAGAATTCAAAGGAGAATTCAAAGGGGTCAGGTGTCTTTGATAACAAAGAAGCCTGACCCCCTTTGTGGCGTCCGACTCGGATATGGGACGACTGCTCAGTTTACTCGATCGACTGTTTCAATGGCTTGGAAAGCTCTATGATCCGAGTTCCGGCATGAGCCTTTTAGATCAGATTATCCAAGATGCGGAAGCAATGAATAGCTCGACAAATCAAAGGGGTCAGGCGTCTTTGATGACAAAGAAGCCTGGACAAATCAAATGGGTCAGGACTCTTTGTTGACAAATCAAAAGGGTCAGGACTCTTTGTTGAGCGCAAGTGATACATCAATGAGTCCTGACCCCTTAGATCGTACGATAAATCAAAGGGGTCAAACCTCTTTGTCGTGATCGTCAGGCAGCAATGGTCGCACTCTTGGCCGTCCGCGAGGTCGCATCGTTGATTCGAGGTCTAATCGTCGTACGATGGATTCCACCCAACGTTCGTCCCCAAGTGGTGCCCCGCGCTGAGCACAGTTGCGGATCGCCTTGAGTTCACGATCACTAAGCGGTTCGTTGACTCGATCAACCCAATTTGGGAGCCGTGCTATCGGCCAGGGCGATAGCAACTTCGGTTCAGGCTCTGGGCGTTGCAACCATCGCCAAAGCGAACCCCACCGCCAATCTTCTGCACGCGAAACCATCTCGGCACGGAGAGCATTGCGTTCCACGTAACGGCAACCCACAAAGAAGTGCTCGTCATCCTGAATCGGAAAACTCTTAAAGCGGCCCTGATAGAGATGACCTTTCCCCGTCATGTGGTAGTGAGCGTTGTATCGCATCGTGTGCGTGCCGCATATCCACTTACAAAAACGCCCCATTTCTCCATCGACCAGCGGACGCAACATCAAATGCCAATGGGTTGTCATGATTTGGTAAGCGTATAGTTCGACCGCGTAAAGTTGCAACGCTTCGTGAAGGACTTTCTCGAAAGCAACGAAATCGCCCTCCTTGCGAAAAATCTTCGCACCTAAGTTAGCTCGGTTCAGGGCGTGATAAAGCCCTCCCGCTTCATCCGCTCGTGGTGATCTTGGCATATCACCAACCTAACACATTCTCAACGAAAACAAAGAGGTTTGACCCCTTTGGTTTGTCCAATGTCGAGCGGAGCCCGCACGACTTGGCCATCGACCAGCGAAGTCAGTGTGAGTTGCGGCGGATCGCCGTCGTTCGGATCGATGACTCGCAACACACGAGGCACCGTCACCGTATTGCCAGCCGCATCGGTGGCCGTTGCCGTCACCGTGATCTCGCCCAACGTGTCGGACATCAGTTGCCGCGTGAGCGAAGACGATCTTGCAACACTGATAATTGCCGAGAC
>CAUJKL010000047.1 GCA_963204995.1 Planctomycetota bacterium
TCTCTCGGATTCGCGCTATCGTCGTTGAATTGCGTGTTGATGTCTTTGACTAAGTGAGCGTCAAACGCCAACAAATCGCGACTTTCGAGCTGCTGAAAAATCAAGCGGCGGGGGCGGGGACCGCGTGAGCGGCGCAATCGATTGCGAACTCTTGGAGAGAGCGAGCGAAGACGAGGGTATCGATGAAAATCTGACATCGCGTTTTATCCAAAGGATGTGGTGTCTAGGATTCAAGTGGCGGGACGATCCAAATCGGGGCGTGGTCATCTTGCGGCAGGTGCGGGCCACGTAAGGCGGGGCAACGGATGTTGGGGAGGACTTTGACGTCGAACAACTCCTCGACCCCTTCCAAGAACTCGAAGGTTGCCACGGTTCGGCCTTGTCGCAGATCGACCACGGCTAATCCACACTTCAACTGGTCGCGTCGTTCGCTGATCGGCAGCCCTCCGAAGACGTTTGTCTCGCGGATCTGCGACAGCGCGACGAACGCGTAGGGGCCGAGGAACGCGAGCCCGCGAGTGTATCCAGGAAACCGTTCGACCGTGCTGCGTTGGCCATTGTGGACATCGACCGTTTGTAATTCGCCCCGACCGGAATCGAGTACCCACACACGACCGTCGTAGACACGCGGCGAGTGCGGCATCGACAGGCCGCGCACCACGATCTCGTTCGATTCGACATCGACAAGGACTCCACCAGTCGCTTTGTCTTCCCGCCAACCACCCGGGGTGTTGGTTTGCCCCAGGCAAGTCACGTACTTGACGCGAGGTCCCGTCGCCCTCGGCTCGACAGCAAGTCCATTGAGATGGCAGCGATCGTCGGGCCCCTTGATCTCGCTGATGAAGGCTGGTTTCCAACGTGGCACAAAGTGAAAGCCTTCGTCGAGCGTACACAGGCACGAAAACAGCGTGTTGGCAATCCACAGCTCGTCGCCAATGAAGGCCATCTCGTGTCCATGAATCGTGCCCGTGTGAACTGCTTTTCGCGCGACGAGACAGGTGTCGTAGCGGCCCTGCGGTTCGATTATGCTCGCGACCTCTCCGGCGGCTTGCAAGAACCAAATATCGTGGCGTGTGCCGACGGCCAATTGCCGAGAATGCAAAGCCAAGCCCATTGCTAGTTCAAAATTGTGGAACTCGCACACCAACCGGCCTTCGTGCGTTCCCAACACCACCACCTTACCGGCGTGATAGGTCGACAGAATGAGCGAAGAACGCAGTTCGCTGAGTAGTGAGACGAAACCGTCGGACGAAACGTATCGCACCGTGCGTTTCGCCTCGTCCGGATTCGCCGTAACGGTAAGGTCAACTTCATTTTGACTCATGCGGCACACTGCTGACTGCCCGTAAACCTGGGGCGGGGCCTCGCGGGCAGATCGCAACCTTTGCGTCGCTTCACTCCCGCCGAATCCCTGAGCGTAGTGCTAAGCAGAAACCGAACTGTGAATTTGAAAACTTTACCTAGAATCTCTCCAGCAGCCCCCTCCGCTGTGGAGGTGTCAGCGTGCGAACACTTGATTGACGCCGCTAATTTCGGCAAGTACGCTGCTAGGTGTGGTTCGTCGTTCCATTTCAGATTTTGCTACCTGCCTTGGTTTACAGTCGAAGAGCCAATAACCTTGCTTCCCGAATCATTCGAACATTCGTCGTCGATTCACGCTCTGATTTCCGCCGCCCGCACGGGGGCGAGCCGGGAAGTTGGCGAATTGCTAGACATCTGTCGCCAGTACTTGCTATTAGTGGCCAACGAAGAACTGGACGTCCGATTACGAGCCAAGCTCGGAGCTTCGGATGTCGTCCAACAGACGCTTCTGGAAGCCCAGCTAACATTCGATCATTTCTCGGGCGACTCGGAGGCAGCGTTGCTTGGGTGGTTGAGGAAGATTCTTAAAAACAATCTCGCTGATGCTCGACGCTGCTACCTAATCGCTGACAAACGTTGTGTGACGCGCGAGCAGTCGTTGCACGAATACCAAGCTGGGAACCGCTTGGCGGAGGCGCTGGTCGCCGATGCCAGCTCTCCAAGTTCTCACTTGATACGAGAAGAGTTAGTGGATGTGGTCCAAGGAGCAATGGGCCGATTGTCCGCCGACGACCGCGAAGTCCTGCTACTGCGTCATCGCGATCATTTGACGTTTCCTCAGATTGGCGCTCGCATGAACCGCACTTCGGATGCGGCCCGAATGCTCTGGTGGCGAGCTTTCGAGCGGTTGGCTGACCTCCTGGAACCGCTCCATGACTCGCTCGACTGATGAGAACAATTCCCCATCCGATTGGTGGGCAGCCTACCTCCAGGCCGAGGAGGCCGACCTGGCAAGTAAGCAGACGTCGCAAACGGGGCCTTCATCCGCCCCCCAGGAACTACAGCGGCGTATCGAACGTGCGCGCCGCTGGACTCATGCGCTCGATGGTTGTTGGGATGTTGGGTCGACGGCGATGTTTCCGGATGACGAATCCTCGCTTGCTTACACGCTCGCTGATGATGTGCATCCTGGAACTAAACGGTTTGGCAAGTTTGAGATCGTTCGCCTCCTCGGCAGCGGCGGAGGCGGCATTGTGTTTCTGGCATGGGATTCGCAATTAAAACGCCATGTCGCGTTGAAGATCCCTCGCCCTGATTTCATCCTGAACGGAAACCGACGCGAGCGGTTCCTGCGCGAAGCACAGGCGATCGCGTCGTTACAACACCCCTATTTGGCAACCGTCTTTGAAGCTGGCGAGTTCGGTCCCGTCTGCTTTATCGCATCCGAGTTCTGTTCCGGGCTCACGCTGTCGGAATGGCTCAGCAATCGCGTCGAACCGGTGCCGGCGCGACTTGCGGCTCAACTGACTTCATTGATTTGTGAAGTCATGACTTATGTCCATCAGCACGGCATTCTGCACCGCGATATCAAACCGAGCAATATACTCCTACAACCGCTCACAGGTAATGCTGCAGGCAACTCCCTAGAAGCGGCGCAGTCGATTGGCTACTTGCCGCGATTAACGGACTTTGGACTGGCCCGCTTGCTGCATTCCGAAACGGATTACGCCGACGCGGATGTTGGGACGCCAAGCTACATGGCACCCGAACAAGCTCTTGGTCACAACGATTCGATTGGCGTCGCCACGGATGTCTACGGGATCGGGGCCTTGCTTTATCACTTTCTGACGGGACAGCCGCCGTTTCGTGGCGAGAATGACGCCGCGACACGCCAGTTAGTCGCCGATCACCGGTTGGTGTCGCCGCGATTCCTCAGACCTGACTTGCCGCGTGAATTGGAAGCCATCTGCCTCAAATGTCTCGCCGAAAGTCCGTCGGATCGCTATGGCTCTGCGGAACAACTCCACGAAGAGCTGCAAAGATTTTTGCAGGGCAAGCCGATCGTAACGCTACGGTATCACCGTGCTCAACGATTCGCGAAAGCTTGCCGTCGGCATCCATTGGTGGCCGCCTTATCAATCGCGCTGATTATCACCTTCGTGGTAGCCTGGCTCGGAATGTGGCGGATGTATACGATCGCCGAATCACACCGCCGCCAAGCAGAAGCAAACTTCCGCCAAGCGCTGGCTGCCGTTGATAACTTCAGCCAGATCGCCGACTCTGCGATGGGGGACATTCCGGGAGCCGAACTGCTGCGACGACGATTAGACGAGACTTCGCTTGACTACTATGAGGCGTTCGTGCAAGAGCAAGGCGAAAGCCCGCAACTGAGAAGGTCGCTGGCCCGGGCGTATTTCCGTATTGGGCAGATCCACATTGGTTCGGGCGACTCGCAGGCCGCCTATCCCGCGTACGAAAAGGCGATCCGACTACAAAGGCAAGGGCTCTCGCAATCGCCCGGCGACTCGGTCCAGGCGGGCGAATTGGCAACCAGCTTGTTTTCGCTAGGGAGTTTAGAGTTTGAGCGAGGGAATGAAGCTGCTGGACTGGAGTTGCAACGTAACTCGCTTGAGCTGCGGGCATCTCAACTAGGTGCATCGCCTGAGGACGAGCGCTATTTGTGCGCGCTCGCCGGTAGCTATAACCGGATCGGCTTGTATTACATTGGCCGTCGCGACCGTGAAGCGGCTCTCGAACAGTTGTCGCAGGCTGAGCAGCTATGGCGTCAAGTGCTTCGTGAGACTCCGCCCCTCGTCGAAGCACAGTTAGGTCTGGCAGTAACCCTCAATCGCACGGCAATGGCCTGGGGATTCGACCAGCAGCGGGCACCTGCCATTAAATACGATCTGCAAGCGGTGACCATCTTGGAGCCGCTCGTAGCGAGTTATCCACTCGTAAATAGCTTTCGCCGTGAATTGGGATCCTGTCACGCGAACTTGGCTCGTTGGCAGGCTCGCATCGATCGTCCTGCCGCGGAAACGAATCATCGAAAAGCCATCGCAATCCGTGAGTCGCTCGTCGCAATGAATCCGGGGATCGTCAGCTACCAGGACGACCTGTCCGAGTCGCTTTGGATCTTTGGCGAATATCTCGCGAGGCGACGTCGCTATGAAGAGGCAATTTCGCACCTTGAACGCGCTCAGTTGATGCTGGCCAACCTGCAGCAGACCATGCCGGATCACATTAAGTATCTGCGCAGATTGGAAGAGTGCAACGCAGCATTGGATGAAACGCGGAAAGCTACAACGGGCCGCTTACCATCCGAAATCGACGACCGACAACTTACTCTAGGCGATGCGAGTCCAGGTGTCGCATCTTCAATGTGAGCCGGCTCTCGCTTCAGTGATTCAGTGAGGCGTTGCCAAGCGGGTTGAGAATTCAGTGAACCACTCAGTCGCCTGGCTTGCCCGGAGAGGTTGTGAAAAAATCGTGGGATAGGCTTCCAGCCTGTCATTTTCCCCGTATTTCTGACAGGCTGGAAGCCTATCCCACCCAATAAAATCACAGCCCCGGAGCGTGATCATCGCCGTGCGGCGGCGTGTCGGGACTGGACTCCTTCAGCGTGAACCCGCTGCACCGCACGACCGGCTGCGGAGGGTATTTTGTAAACCGCTTGTCGGACTGGGCCAGATTGCACAACCAAAAAACGGAACCCGTGCCGGAAACGACTCGGCGTACGTGAGTACAGGCGGGGCACAGAGAGTTCACGCTTACTTGCTCTCACAGAAAGGATGACTTACGACCTTCCTGTCGCAACCAGGTACTGGCCTTGACCACTTTGAGCATCGTCGCGCTGCTGATGCAAATCGGGTTGTTTGACGCGAGTTGCTAGTAGGTGCAGTTCTCGAACGAGTTGATCCAGATTGGACTTCAGTGTCGGCACGTTTCCCGTCTGCGGCTGTTCCATGGCGAATGGACCTTTCATGATGATTGGCAGGGATGTGCGATGGGTTATCGGCGCGGTTGCGACGCGGTTTTCACCTGGCATACGGATCGCCGATCAATTCACCGCGAACCTCACAGCTTACCTGATGTGTCCATCCGCAAAGGGATCCCGGGAGTCGGGTTTGTAAGATGTTCGCAACAGTGTGGTTTCCAAATGTAAAAATGACATCGCTTCACCGCGTCACGAAGACAGCTGCGGGCGACAAGATCTGATGAGGCCACGAGTTGCGAGCCGAGGCACTTACTTGGCACGCGATTCGCTAATCTGGGAGCGGCGGCCAGGATGGCTGACTAGATCGTCGCGGAGACATTTGAATCTCACAGGGAAGTAATTCATGATCACGACATATTTCGCTCAAGACTGCCCCGCTTGTAGCCGAAAGCTCCACGTTCGCGTGGCCTACCTCGGGCGTCGAGTCAGTTGCCAGCATTGCCAGGCAGAATTCGTCGCTTCCGAAACTTCTTCTAGCACTCCATCAGGAACCTGGCGAGAGTCGCTCGTACACCGCGCTGACGAACTCTTGCGCCGCCTGGAACTTCAGGCCGAGTTTGCATAAGCCTCGGGCTACCCACCACCGTTGCCAGCGGCATCGACCGCGTTGCCCCCGGCTA
>CAUJKL010000048.1 GCA_963204995.1 Planctomycetota bacterium
TCCGCCCTTCAGTTCAAGCAAGTCCCTGTGTGGACATTCGCTCGGTGCGGCAGGCGTCCAGGAGGCAATTCACTGCCTGCTCATGCTGGAAAACAACTTCCTGGCAGGCTCGGCCAATATTGTCGAGTTGGACCCCCAGGCCGAAGGCATGCCGGTCTTGCGGAAAAGTGAAGACAACGCCGGCCTGCACACCGTCATGAGCAATAACTTCGGTTTCGGCGGCACCAATGCCTGCTTGGTGCTGCAACGTCTTGAGGACAGTTAATGGAGTTTTCTGTCTTTCAGGGGAGAAATACCAGGGGTGAGCGACTCGTTGTTTTATATCAAAGGGACCTGACCTTGGAATCACAGAGATCTGCTCCCCTTTCCCGCTCCTAAGTTAAGTAAGAATATCGAGCTCGACCTGACGATCCGCCCGCGAGGCCGGCCGAAAAAGTCAACGACCGAGGCCAATGACAGTACTTTCCCGCTCCTGCCCCCTCCCCTTTCCCGCTCGTGCTGCGTATCAACTGGCGCTGAAAGTCGGTGATCCGCAGCGGATCGAGCGTTACTGCGACGCATGTAACGAGATTGCCTCGGCTACTTTGCGACTGTGCAACACCGCCGAATCGATGTATTCAGCCGCGCATCCCGAGCGAGCCATCGGCGGCATTCGTTCCAAGCTGACTCGTCAATGGTTCCGGGTCGATACGATTCAGCACGTGGCGTCGTTCTACTTGAAGCTCGTGGCAACTTAGTTAACATCGATCGAGAAAGAACTGTCCGATATCAAGCGAGCGGCACGGCGCGAGCCTAATGCCATCTACTTTCGCTAAATCCGCCGCGGAGCGTTTGCTCGCAGTTGCCAGGAGGCGTAGATTCTTTACATTCGCGCGCCTGTGTGCGATAACGTCTGGGCCACGTAACCCTCCATTCAAGTCGTCTGGCAGACCCATCTATCTTTGGCCTTTTCAATAGTGAGGCATCGCAATGACGAAACTTCATCGCTCCGTAGTCACGTGGGGACTGATCCTTGTCATGGTGACATCACCCGCGCTGTCCTACGCACAACCCCCGGCAGCTGGAGACGGCAACACGCTGGCCTACGTCACCGAGAAGGCCGCTGCGGCTGTTCTCGTGCGACCGCGCCGCGTGCTTGAGGCACCAGCGATGGAGATGTTGCCGATCGAGGTTCTCACCGCAGCGGGCAAGCAGCACCTGGGCATCGATCCGATCGACATTGTGGAAATTCTGGCGATCGCCGAAGCACCGGGCGAAGGCCCGCCGGGATACGGCGTTGTCGTTCGATTTGCGAAACCGTATGAGCTGGCAAAGATGCAATTGCCAATCAACTGGCCGATCCAAGAATCCAAGATCGCGGATCGCCCTTACTTGCAGTCCCAGCATCCGATGATGCCTGGGTTCTACATGCCGGACGATACTACCTTGCTGATCGCGCCGCATCCGATGCTGACCGCGATGCTTATGAATCAGAAAACGCCCAAGCCAGGCGCGTTAAGTCGATTACTATCGAAGACGGATGCCAACTCGGACCTCATGGCCGTAGTAATGATCGAAGCCGTACGCCCGATGCTCGGTGCGGTGGTTGCACAAGCGGCGAACGAATTGCCTCCACAATTGCAAGGTGTCGCAAAACTTCCCGATCTCATCGATGCGGCGAAAGTGGATATTCGAGTCGTGACGATGCCTGGAGCTTCGCTGGCTCTACTGGCTCCCGACGAAGTGAAAGCGGCGGAGCTTGCCAAGTTGTTGAACGACCTGCTCGACATGGGCGAACAGTTCGCACTCGCCCAAGTCGCTTCCGAATTCCAAGATGACGACCCGGTCCAAGTCGCTACGGCCCAGTACACGCAGCGCATTACGAAGAAGATGATCGACGCAGTACGACCGACGCAAAGCGGTCGCGTCGTCAAGATCGCTCACGATAGTGAATCGAACATGCAGGTCGCGACGATCGGCATCCTCGTGGCGCTATTACTTCCCGCCGTACAAGCGGCGCGCGAGGCGGCGCGGCGCATGTCGTCCTCCAACAACTTGAAGCAGATCGCCTTGGCCATGCACAACTATCACGATGTGCATGGCAAGTTTCCTCCGCGAGCCAGTTTGGATGATAATGGGAAACCGCTGCTCAGCTGGCGCGTCCACCTGCTGCCTTACCTCGATCAAGCCCATCTGTACGAACAGTTTCGCTTGGACGAACCCTGGGACAGCGACCATAACAGCAAGTTGATCGAAGCGATGCCGGCGGTCTTTCGAAACCCAAGCTCGACGGCCCCGCTAGATTTGGCGAGTTACGTGGTGCCCGTCGGCGAAGGCTCGATCTTTGCCAGTGCCGAGGGAACTCCGATTCGCAGTATTACCGATGGCACTTCCAACACGATCATGGTGTTAGAAGTGAATCACGATGCTTCGGTAATCTGGACCAAGCCGGAAGACCTTAACTACGATTCGGCCCAGCCGTTAACGGGACTTGGCAACGCGCATCCAGGCGGTTTCATGGTTTCGCTGGCTGACGGCAGTGTTCGATTTATCTCCGCTTCGATCGACAAAGAGGTCTTCCTGCGATTGCTGCAGATGGCCGATGGACAGGCGGTGCGGCTCGACTGAAAACGATCAGAGTGTCGTAGGACGGGTCTCTTGGCCCGTCCATCACAAAGGACGGTCGACATGTTGCGATCGCACGTAGACGTCTCACTACATGTGCTTTGCGAATAATTGTTCGACACTTCGTATCGCAGATGGCTCGGACGGGCCAGGAGACCCGTCCTACAGGCAACGCGTTAGCGCGGCGCGAATAACTTTTCGAGTCCGCGATTGAGTTGCTTGTTCAATTCGCTATCCAACTTCTCGGCTCCGCCTTGTAGCAAGCGATTCGCGGTGCCGGTGGCTGCCTGTTGCGTAATCTGCGTCAAGGCACTTTGATCGAGCTTGGGGTTGGTCAGCGTGCCGTGGATCGGCACTTGGATCGTTTGCCCCTTCAGTGCCGCAAGATACTGGCTGCGCGATAACCATTCGTCACGAATCGGGATTTCCGCGATGAGCGAGATCGTTTGATCGGTGCCCACTGACCCGCTCGTTCGAATGACGACGTCTTTGACCGCCACTTGCAGACCTTGGTGGTAGACGCGATTCTCGACCATGCGAAAAGCAATACGTTGTTGTGGCAGGTCGAGCCAGCGTTCGGCGGGAGCTGTTGGTGCTCCGAGCAAGTTGCCGTCGGCAATGGCTTTGATCTGTGCGGCGAGCAGCAGCAGCTGTTGCGACAGCGGGCCGGGCCCGATTTGAGCGGTATGGATTTCGAGAACGCCTTCGACTTGACCTGCCGCTGGCGAACTAACGGGAATGACGGCCTGATCGAGCGACACGGAGAAGTTCCCTTGTGCCGCCGTCGCATCTGCCACCAACGGCGCGAGATACTTAAGCCAGCTCGAGCACATCTGCGGCGAGATGCGAATACGCTCGGCAACTGGACCAGCGGGCAACGTGACGACCATTGGCGAACGATCGAGCAACACGGTCGGCTCGAGGTGAATCTTCCCTTCACTGACCGCCAGATCCATCGGGGCAAACACCAGTCTTCCATTGGATAGCTTGGCATCTACTTCCCCTGCCCCGATCGCAATACCTTGCAGCGAAGCCGAAGTCCAACCGAGACTCGCTTGAGCAATCATCTGCAAAAGTGCAGATTCGACCGAAGCAACTTCGCTCCGACCACCCGTCGACACCGGATGCAAACCGTCTGGTGGGATCTTCGCACTGCTGCCGAACAGCGGCCCGCGAAAGCTAAACGGTCGCGTGTCGCGTCCAGCGATTTGAAAGTTGTTTCCGAGCTGCTTTCGAAATCGCGAAGAAAGCTTTTCAAGATCGTAAGCAACTTGCCCGTCAAGTTCGGTCGTACAACGAGTCGCCAACTCGGACAATCTGCCACGAGCCGCAAAGCTGAGCGTATCGCCAGCTGCCTCGAGGCGTGAGACGTCAACAACACCGCTCGTACCGTCGTACAACGCCGTCGCCGCCACTTTTAGTTTAGGTTCTTGCCATACGGTATCCCACGGGCTGGAGTTCGCCTGCAAAGCCGTCGCCACCTGTGCTCGATGCGGAGTGGCGGGCACCGCATACGAAAAGTCGGTGATGTCGCTGGACCATTCGCACGACGTGACTCGACCATCGTGTCGCAGTTTGGCGTGACCGGTCGCTTGTCCATTCACTTGTCTCGCGACTGGCTGTTGAGGATCGTTGAACAAGCCTGCAAGCTTGTTGACGTCGCCGCGGTAATCGATATCTCCGGCAACTTGCGTTCCAGCTGCGCCCATCCGGAAGTCCACATTCGTCGCGCGCAGCGCAAGCGAAGAACTGGCAACCGTCGTATCTGGCGAGTTGAATGCCATGCTCGATCGGTCGAGCATCCCTTTCGTCTCAACTTTGAGAATCGGTTCGTTGATGAACAGGCTGCCATTCGACGCTCGGAAGTTACCGAGCTGAAGGTGCGCTCGATCAATCTGAATTTGGTTCGCAGCGATCTTTGCGGTAGCGTCGAGATCAATCGCACCGTCAACATTCCATCCAGACACAACGAAGATAGGTTGAAGTCGTGCTACCCAATTGCGAAGCTCCCCGGTCAGCCGCAAATCGACCGGCAGCGACGTTTCTTGCACGATCCCGGCGGGTGTGGGCAGCAGTGTCAGATTGAGTTGATCCTGTCCCGATACGACGCGAAGTTGGCACTCGTCGATTGCTCGAACCGATTTCTCGGCAGGCCTGCCGATGCCGGTGAGCTGAACCGTAAGCTTGTCTTCGCGCCAGGCTGGGCGACGGGCCGAGACCAATTCGAACTGCTCTGCCGTCGCGGACGCTGAGAGTCGCATCCTTTGATCGCTCGCCGCCTGCCACTCGACCTGACCACCCAACGTGCCAGCGAACCGGAGGTCACCAAGATCAACAAACTGGTTCAATTCGGCCGCCAGTCGAGCGAAGTCACCTCGCAACGTCGCCGTGCCTTGCTCCGATGTTCCCGCCGCGACGACTTCGAGAAAACTCGATTCGCATGCCAGCCTGTCAAACGTGACAAGTCCATTCACCTCGTGAGCTGCACCAGTCAAGACGACCGGTTGATCCCAAGTGAGATGCCGGCCTTCATACATGGCCGAAAGATTCCTTGCTTCGATTCGCCCGTCCCAGCGTTGCCCGCTAGTGTCGACATCGCTGCCGAGCGCGAGGGTGACTTCGCCGGTCGCCACGTGCGCACCTTCGCGGATCTTAAGCGTGGTTGGCATCATGCGGGCGAGACGGGCCAGATCGATGTGTCCGGCCACTTGAAAACGTCCATACCGCAACGCCTCCATCAACGTCGCCACATTAGTATTTTGATCGGACACCGTGACGGAAGCCGTGCCGTTGGCAGTAAGCTCTCCGAGATCTGATTGGACCTTCAGTTCCTGGACTTGCCACGCGCCGCCTCGCTGTGTCACCTCGCCACTCGCCTGTAGCGTGTCCAATGCAAATCGGTCGGTGCCAAGCCACTGAGGCGCGATCAGGTTAAAGTTGCGAGCCGTCAGCTGAGTGATGCGCGCCGTGCTGCTGGCATTACTCCAATCGAGTACAACGTCGCCGTCCACCAGGCCCGAAGCCGCCGCACCAGGTAACAGTCTTTGCAATCCTGGGCTCGCCAATTCGACGGGGACGCCGGATGCTTTCACGGTGAGATTACCCTTGCCGAAAGTCGTCGGTTCGCGCTGCCAGAGCATATCCGCCAAGATCTTGCCGGTCGCTCCACTCGGAGGATTCAAGTCGGAATCAACATGCAGCGTCAACGGCGAGCCAGAGTTTTTTGGCACGCCAACCGCCACATTCAACTTGGTGGCCGTCCATTGCGCTCCCGTGGAAGTGTCCGCGACCTGAACGACGCCGTCTTCGATCTCAACTTTGCATCCAATGTTCGAGGGCTCTTCGGAAGGTACAAGCCACGGGGCGATGGCGTCTTCAATGTTGCTACCATCCGCGCGTAAGACGAGACTGACTACCGGCTGCACGATGCGGATCGTTCCTAAATCGGAATGGTCGCGCAACAGAGCGATCAAGTTCTTGTCGATTTGGATCGAGGCCGCCTCCGCGAGCGTCTCGCCCTGTGCATTGGATGCCACAATGTTCTTGGCGGTGAGTGTAGATAACCAGCCGGCCGAGATCGGTCCGACGGAGATGGTTCCCTGAAAGTCAGCGGTCGCCGAAGCGAGCAGACGATTTTTTAACGGGCTGTTGGCGACGATGGCTGGTGCAAACCACACCAAAGCGCCAAGTGCGATGGCGAGTAGGATCAAGATCGGCTTGCGAGATCTGGACGTGCGCGGATTCGGTTTGCGCTGTGGGGAACTAAAGCTGCGTTTGGGCATAACAAACCTCGCCGACCGATGCGGCATGGGACGGATTGATCTAAATAGAAAAGCGCGCGAGATTCTAAGGAGAAACTAGAATCGGTCCTAGATGGATTTGCCGCCGATTGTGCTAGCGGTGCTGCCAACGAATCGGCCACTGCCACTCGACGTGTTCGGCTAATCAACCGTCGGTCCAGATTGTCGATCGGCGCGTTCGAACAACCACGTCAGCGAAAGAGCGAATCCGGGCAACACGTCGCCACCGTCAAGCTCTCCGCTTTCTTCAACATGCACGAATTCGCTGGAGCTCGTAAAGGCACTTGCCGAACGCGATTCGGGATCGATGTACCAGACGAGCTTCACGCCGGCCTTGAAATAGCGATCGAGCTTCATCGCCATTTCCTTCTTCGTATTGGGATCCGACAAGACTTCGACAACGAGATCGGGAATCAACTCGGGAATTGGCCGCCGCCCCAGCCGCTCTTTTGGAAATCGGGCCCAACTTACAAACGACACGTCGGGGATCTTTACAGTTCGAGGAAGTATCTTCAGCGAGCCATCGGCACCCAGGACTTGCCCGAGGTCGTGGTCTTCGAGGTAACTGCTGATCTTGTAGGCCACGAGAATTGCCAGAATCGATTCATACCAGCCCATTGGTTTCTCCACCAAGATGCCGTCTTCCAACTCGCACAAGCGGTCTTCGCGATCTTCGATTTCCAAGACATCCGCCTCGGTCGCGTATCCAGGCGGCGGATACAGCCGAATCCGATTGGCCGGGATGCCGCCCAGATGTGCTTGGAGATCGGCCATGGTCCACTGCGTGGGAAGATGTGCCTGGCGAAGCAGCGTTCGGCGCGAATCAGCGGTAGCCATAGTAGGATTTCTCAGGGACTGTTCACGATTATCTCACAGACTGCCGACGATGACAATTCAAACCCAGCGCTGAGTTTGGCGTGAAGGGGTCGGGAGTCTTTTTCGGCGGACGCGTTTTCACATTGATAAGACATTGGCCGAAAAAGACTCCCGACCCCCTCCCGGTTCACTCGCCCAGCGTCGACTTCTTGCGTAGCATGTGGTGGTAGTGCTGGGCGAAGCGGTGCGCTTCGTCGCGGACGTACTGCAACAAGCGAAGTGCAAAGGCGTGCCGACTTAGCCGTAACGACTCGCTTTCGCCGGGGCGGAAGATTTCTTCTTCGCGCTTCGCGAGCGAGATCAGCGTTGGCGGTTGGACTTGCTGATCGCGAAAAGCGGCGACCGCCGCGTTCAACTGCCCTTTACCGCCGTCGATCAGAATGATGTCGGGAAACATCTCCGCTTGATCGGACATGCGTTTGTAACGACGCCCGACGACTTCGTAGATGCTGCGAAAGTCGTCGACGCCCTCGACATCTCGAATCTTATAACGACGGTATCCCGGCTTGAACGGCAAGCCGTCGATAAACTGCACGACGCTGGCAACGGTTTGGCCCCCGGCGAGATGTGCGATATCGATGCCTTCGATGGTCCGAGGTACGCTGGCTAGCTTTAACACTTTGCGCAAGCCGCTCAGCCCCTTCTTCGGATCGATATAGAAGACCTCCGGCTGAGCGTGTGTATCCAACTCGCCCCGTTCGTTCAAGGTTTCGAGCATCCGAATCTCGTCGCGCAGCCTCGCCGCCTTCTCGAATTCAAGCGCCTTTGCCGCTGCTTCCATATCCTTGACCATCTGCTTCAGCAACGAATCACGCTTGCCTTCGAGAAACATCTGCAATCGCCGAATGTCGCGGCGATATTCTTCCTTGCTGATCCGCAAATTGCATGGGACGGTGCATTGATTGATGCTGGCCAACAGGCAAGGTCGAAACCATTCCCATCGCTTATCGCCTTCCTCGATATCCAACGAGCAAGTACGGAACTTGAAGATGCGTTGCAGGACTTGCACCGCGCCGCGCAGGTCGCCGGCGTTGGCGAACGGGCCGTACAACTTGACACCGCGATCCCGAGGCTCGCGAGTCACCTCGACGCGGGGGAAATCTTCGCGCGTCGTGATCATCAGGTACGGAAACGTCTTGTCGTCTTTCAACTCTTTGTTGTGCTTGGGCTGGATATCCTTCACCAGCCGCGATTCCATCAGCAACGCATCGACTTCGCTGTCGCATTCGATGTAGTCGATATCGCAGATTTCATGCACCCAATCCGCCGTTCGCCATTCTTCCTTGGCTCCCTGCAGGAAATAGCTCCCGGCTCGCGCACGCAGATTCTTTGCCTTGCCGATATAGATCACTAGCCCGGCGAGATCCTTCATCAGATACACGCCCGGAGTCTGGGGAAACTCGCGCACTTTCGCAGCCGCCCGCCGGTTGCCGAAGTCATTTTCAGCAGCGGGTTCGTTCGTAGCGGGGATCTGCGGGTCGGAATTGGCTTCGGACATGGGGCTCGCTTGTAGGTTACTGCAATTCTAGTCGCCGTGTGCCGTCTGAGAAGCTCATTCGGTCTGCGGCACTACACCGTGCCTTTCGTCAGAACGCAAAAACGCTTGACGTCGCCGTATTGTCAGTCTACTCTGCCCTTGCACACAATCGTCCCGCACACACGCCCCTCCACGGAATCCCCAACAAAGGAATCAAGAGATGACGCGCCTCACCGATCTTTCACGTCGCCGGTTCATGCAAGGAACTGCCGCCATGCTAGCCGCTCAACCATTTTTATCGCGGATTGCCGACGCAGAAGAAAACACAGGCTACCTTCAAGGTCGCCTCTACAAGACACTGAAGATCGGCATGGTCAAGGTGGAAGGTTCGTGGGCCGAGAAGTTTCGTGCCGCGAAGGAAGCGGGTTTTCATGGCATCGAATTGAGTGCTCCGGGCTACGACATCGCCGAAGTCAACGCCGCGATCGCCGAGACGGAGTTTCCGGTCGATGGCACCGTTTGCGCATCGCATTGGCAGATCCGTCATACGAGTGCCGATGCCGGCGAGCGAGCCCAGGCGTTGGACACCTTGAAACAAGCGATCCGCGACACCAAGGCCGTGGGCGGCAACACAGTGCTGCTCGTCGTCGGTCGAGGCGACGACGGTACGGAGGAAGAATGCTGGAAGCGATCCGTCGAGAATATCTCGAAGGCGTTGCCGTTGGCTTCGGAATTGGGGATGTACATCGCGATCGAGAACGTCTGGAACAAGTTCCTGTACGATCACGACGGCGGGGCCGACCAGACAGCTGAGAAATTCATCAAGTACGTCGACGAATTCAACTCGCCGTGGGTCGGGATGCAATTCGACATCGGGAATCACTGGAAGTACGGCAGCATGGGCGATTGGATTCGCGCACTCAACAGGCGCATCGTCAAGCTGGATCTGAAGGGCTTCTCGCGCAAAGAGGACAAGTTCAAGGAAATTGGCGAGGGCGATATTGATTGGGCCGACGTCCGCAAAGCCTTGGCCGAGATCAAGTACACCGGCTGGGCTGCCGCCGAAGTCAGCGGCGGCGGACCCGACCGGCTCCGCAAGATCTCCCAGCAAATGGATCGCGTGTTTGGGTTGACGGGTTAAGCCAGGATCGATTTAGGTTGCCTCTGGATGAAATTCAACTTGCATCGCCAATCCCATGCTCGCGGAATAGACGTGTCCGGATGTCGGCCCAAGGCTCCGGCGTAACGGTGCCTGCGTCCAATTCCGCAGAGCGACGCTCTACCTCAACCAGCCATTCGTTGGATAGTGTCGGCGGTTGATCATCAGGCACGGACGCAGCCAAGTCGTCGATCAGTCGCAAGCGATCGGAAACCGATAGTTTGGCGGCAGCAGAGAAGACGGATTCATATTCAGGCATTCGCGACTTCCTCGTTGTGTCTGCCTAACGCATCTTGCTGTAAGCGATGGCATGAGCAGAGAGGCCCGCAGCAAAGTTGCGAAAGCCCAATTCTTCATTAGGGCTACTGAATTTGCCTTTGGTTCCGCCGTCGCGGGGAGTGAGCAACAAGCACGCCCCGTCGTAAAGTCGCTCGCGAATGAGTTTCGTCAAAAAGATTTCGTAACGCTCAGCATAAGATGCAGTCTTGAATTCAGGGAACACTTGGAATTGAGGTTCCTTGACCTTGACCGATGTGTTCGACCTGTCGCAATCTTCGAGGATGAAAACGTAGCCAAGCCAAGGACGGGCGGATGGCTTGAACGCTCCTTCACGATATGCAGCCCAAAGATCGACCGCGTTGCCGATCGCCTCCTCCGTCCGATTGTTGAAGTTATTACCAAACGAAGGGCCGACTTGAGCCCTAAACTCGATGACGGCAAGTAGATGGCCATCGGCAACAACGATTAAGTCCCAGTTCTTTTCGGCTCGGTAGTAGCCGGGTAACTCCTTTCGGTCGCGCCAAAAGACATGTGCTTTGGGAACGCCAGCTTTGATAAACAGATCGCGGCAAATGTCGATGAAACCGTCGAGATGCTTGCCGCCGGTCACGGCAGCTCGCAGGCCCGCGTCCTTCTGTCCGGTCTTCGTTCCTTGACTCTTGCTCTGCTTATCGCGAGTCAACCAGAATAATTTGATCGCTTTGCCGACACGTTTATCGAGATCGTTACGCTTCTTCATGCAGGCTGACCTCAGTTACGGTCTCAAGCGTCTTAGCCCCATCGATTCGATGCTTGGCGGCCTTGGCGTAGGTGGCATCCACCTCGTACCCGATGCTGTTGCGACCGTACTGCATGGCGGCAATGGTCGTCGTGCCCGTACCCAAGAACGGATCCAGCACGGTGTCGCCCACAAAGCTAAACATGCGGATCAACCGCTCGGCGAGTTGTAAAGGATAGGGTGCTGGATGATTGCGAGTCGATGCACCGGTGACGCCGGTCCAAATCTGCTGGAACCATTCCTTGTGGTTCGCATCGCCGATAACGCTGAGTATCCGCGTCGCCACGGTAGGACTGCGATACCCGCCGGGCTTGCGCTGCATCAATATGTATTCAAGGTCGTTCTTGATGACGGCGTTCGGTTCGTAGGGCTTCCCTAAAAATGATGAACCGTTACCGGCTACTTCATAAACAGCATTGGCGATCTTGTGCCAGATGATGGGTGCCAAGTTGTCGTAGCCAATTTGACGGCAATGCTCTTGTATCGAAGCATGAAGCGGCACGACGGTATGACGGCCCTCGTTCTTGCGACGCGATAAGCAAACATCGCCGACGACGCAGATCAGTCGACCGCCGGGGACCAAGGCCCGGTAGCACCGTTCCCAGACCTTGTCCAATTCCTTAAGGAAACCCTCATAATCAGCAAAGTGCCCGAGTTGTCCTTCGCTGTCCCGGTATTCCTTCAACGTCCAGTAGGGTGGTGACGTCAATACGAGTTGGACCGAACCAGGCTCCAAGATCATCTGCCGCGAATCGCCGACAACGACTTTGTGCGACGTTGGCAGGCGACGAATGACATTCTCGATCTCGCCAACAAGGTCGGCGTCCTTCGCGATCGCCGGTAACGCGGTTTGCGCGTTAGCCAACGATGGCAGGCCATCGGGCAAGTAGTCATTGTGATCGTGGGTAAGTCGTTGCAGCCTCGCCATCGCATCCACCTTGATAGACGATTCTATCGACAAATTGCGATCACCAATAGTCGGTGAGAGCCCGATCGCCCAATCACGTCCTCACTCGGACATCGAAAGAGAAAGCGACTGTTGTCAAACCAACTTCCAACCCTTCCGATACTCGCGGTGAATTAACGGATCGATCTCGGGAGCGTTGGTGGCTTTCAAGCTCTTGGCGTCCCACTCAAGCTTCTTGCCGGCGCGGAAGGCGATGTTGCCGAGATGATTGGCCTCGGTCAGCCAGCCTGCATACTCGAAGTTGCAAGTCGTCGGTTCGCCTGTCTTGCAGGCGTGTATCCACTCCTCGTGATGTCCAAGCGAAGGCGGTATGAACGGCTCGGGGCGTTTGAAGTCGGCAAATTGTTCTTCCGGCAACAGAATGTGCCTGCCGTAGTCAGACAACAGCATGCCTTTCTCGCCGATGAACAACACTCCGTTGTTCCACGCCGGAATGCCGCCGTCTTTCAGGATCTGAGGCTGATGCGTGCCTTGATACCAAGTCAACTGCACCGGCGGCATATCGCCGCGTTGGCCGTACTGATAGGTGACTTCCATCGAAGCGGGAGCGATTTCTGGATGCGGCGCAGGGCCGGAGGCTTCGATGGTCAATGGATGATCGAGCTTCAATGCCCAAAACGGCAGGTCAACCCAATGGCTGCCCAGGTCCGACATCGTGCCATTGCCAAAATCCCACCAGCGATACCATTTCGGGCCCGGAAAATAGACGTTGTTGAACGGCCGTTCCGGTGCGGGGCCAAGCCACAGATCCCAATTCAAGGTCGGAGGAATCGGATCGGCTGTCTGGGGTCGATCTTGAACGAACACGATGTCACCGGCGGCTTTGGATACTTCTTCGCTCGGCTGCCAGCCCCAGGCGCGACCGACCCAGACGTGCGCCTCGGTGACGGCACCAATCGCTCCGCTTTGGATCAGCTCTACCACTCGTCGATAGTTTTCGCCGGCGTGAATCTGCGTGCCTTGCTGTGTGGCAACGCCCGCCTTGGCCGCCGCCTCGCGAATCACGCGTGCTTCCCAGATCCCGTGCGTCAGAGGCTTCTCGCAGTAGACATGCTTGCCAAGTTGCAAGGCCGGCAGTGTCGCGAAGGCGTGCGTGTGCTCGCAGGTGCTGACGACCACCGCATCAAACTCGTTGGCATGATCGTAGATCTTGCGAAAGTCGACGACTTGACGCGCGTTGGGATGACGCTGTGCCGCAAAGTTCAAACTCGATTCGTTCACGTCACACAACGCAACGATGTTCTCCGATTCCACCGAGCGAAGATTCGACCCACCTCGTCCGCCGGAGCCGATGATCGCGATATTCAGCTTCTCGTTGAGATTCCGGCCGCGAAGAAACGCTGGAGCCGAAAAAGCTGACGCACTGGTAACTACCGCCGTCGTTTGCAGGAACTTACGGCGCGAGAGTTTATTCGTGGAGGCGGTTGTGTGACGAGGTGTGTTAGGCATTGAGGTCTCTCCGTCGTTGAGTCGATTGAGAAAGTTGGGAATCTGAGACTAGATGGTACGGTGGGCGACGGCCTGTGTCCAGTAAAAGCGTGCCATGGCTGTTTCACCGTGCCGCGGCTGCCAGGATGTCGTGTTGCTGTTTGACCGCGTCGGCGTAACGTGCGAATGCCGCCTCGTCACGTTGACAGCTGACGCCACGAAAGACCATCGCATACGCTCGGCGATGACGCGATGACGTTCGATTCGGCTCGGCCCGGTGAATCGTCTCGCCGTGGTGAGCGACGAGGTCTCCGGGCTCTAGCAATACCTTCCGTTCATTAGCAAAGTCGTCATCGCCATAATCGGTAATCCCTTGCGAGAAGCCGAGAACCTTCGTTGCCGCGTGAGATCGGATGCCACGACGATGCGAACCGACGACGTAGCGCAAGCAGCCGTTCTCTTCGTCGACCGTGTCCAACGCCAGCCAGAGCGTGGCGACATTCGCGGGCCGCAGACAAAAGTAGTAATTGTCTTGGTGAGGCGGCGTCGGGTGCTCGGTGCCGGGCGGCTTGTTGAACCATTCAGGCTCTTGGGCTTCGACGGGTTCGCCAATCAACAGTTGGGCCAATTGATTCCACGATTCGTGACGACGGTAATCGTTGAAGAACGCGTCCTGCCCCATGTGCTGAAGTTGTTTTAAGGTCTGCGGATTCGATCGGTCTTGAAAGAACGCATCGCCGGCGGGGAGATGCGGAACAACTTCGCGTATGTAGCGATCGAGGTTCGCGGTGAGTTCCTGCACCGATTCACGATCGAGAAAGTTACGGACAACCACAAAGCCGTCTTGATCGTACTGCCGCTTGGCATCGTTCGAGTTCACAGATATCCTCCCTTAAGCCGCTGTCACTTCGTTTAATGAGCTATTGGGTTACATCATACAGCGAGTTCGTCGACCAAGACATCATCCTCTCACGGACAAACAGCATGACAGACCGAAATGTTGACAAATCGATGCAGCTGTTTGGGCGCGCCTGCGAGTTGATTCCCGGCGGCACACAGCTGATCAGTCGTCGCCCTACGCGTTTTGCCTATGGTGTATCGCCCGTCTACGCAGAGCGAGCGAGCGGTTCGCGGTTTTGGGACATCGATGGGAACGAGTACATCGATTGGGTCAGCGGCATTGGAGCGATCATTCTCGGTTATTGCGATCCGGTCGTTGATGCTGCGGTGCGCGAACAGATCTCGAAAGGAACGATGTACTCGATCAATCATGAGCTGGAGGTCGAGTTGGCCGAAGAACTGATCCGCACGATTCCGTGTGCCGAGATGGTTCGATACGCCAAAGGAGGCGGCGATGCCTGTGCGATCGCGGTACGGATCGCGCGCGGCTTTACCGGTCGCGATAAGATTCTGTTCTGCGGCTATCACGGTTGGCACGATTGGTACTTGGCTGCAAACCTACGAACCGATGTCGAGCAGTTGGATGCTAGTCTCGATTCGCATCTGTTTCCTGGCATCGATCCCATCGGTGTTCCTAAGTGCCTCGCTGGCACGGCCATTCCGTTTCCGTACGGTGAGCTCGATGCCTTGGGTAACGCCTTGGATGATCATCGTGGCGAGATTGCAGCCGTGATCATGGAACCCTTTCGCAGCGAGCTGCCACCTGACGGTTACCTTGCTGGCGTCGCAAAACTCGCAGCTGAACATGATGTCGTTCTGATCTTCGACGAAGTCTCGACAGGCTTTCGCCCACACGCCTCCGGCGCGCAGGGGTTGGTTGGCGTGACGCCCGATATGGCCGTCTTTGCCAAGTCAATTTCCAACGGGTATCCGATGGGCGCTGTCGTCGGTCGGCGTGTCGTGATGGAAGCGGCGAGCCGGATGTTCATTTCGAGCACGTATTGGAGCGACACGATTGGGCTGCGTGCCGCACTGACAACTCTGCGAGAAGTCCGACGTCGCGACGTCCCTCAGATCGTGCATGATATTGGCACAAGGTTGCAACTCGAGATTACTGCCGTGGCCCGCGAAACGGGCCTGCCTGCTCGCTGCGAAGGTTTGTCGTTTCATCCGCATTTAGCCTTCGACGTCGAAACACCGCAGCAGCGTTCACAACTTTCGACGCTGTTCATCCAAGAGATGGCCAAACGAGGCTGTCACGGCTACACCTCGTTCTATCTGAACGCCGCACAAACTTCGGGCGATATCGACCAAACCGTTGCCGCTGCACGCGAGACGTTTCAAATCATGGCGGAAGGGTTGGAGCAAGACGATCTTGCTGAGCTGCTCGAATGCCAACAGCAGGTCGAATCATTCCGACGACTCGTCCGCTGAGTCATCCGCCGCAGAACGTTCCGACTGTTTCACGCCCTCGCTAACAAAGCGATACCCCGTGTCGCGCAGCGTCAAGAAGTAACGCGGTCTGGAAGCGTCGGGCTCGAAGATCACTCGCAACCTGCGTACAAACTGATCGACCGCACGCGTGGTAGCCGTGGCTGCCATGCCCCACACTTCGACCAACAGTTCTTCACGGCGGATCACTCGCCCTTCGTTCTCGACGAAGTATCGCAGCAACTTCATTTCGAGCTCGGTCAGCTTGGCTGGACGATGATCGACGACGACTTCGTAGGTTTCAAAATTGACGGCGGCTTTGGCGAACGAGTATGTCGATGCATTCGTTTGGGGAACATGCAATCCAGCACGGCGATCATACAACGTCAGCATCGTCTTCACGCGACTCAACAACTCGTCCAGGTCGAACGGTTTGGTGAGATACTGATCGGCACCAACATCGAACCCCCGCGTGCGGTCTTCCGTCAAGGTCCGAGCGCTCAGAATGAGCACGGGCATGTTATTGCCTTGTTCGCGGAGCGTCTCGCAAACTTGATATCCGCTCATGCCGGGCAACATCAGGTCCAGCACCGTCAAGTCAATCGCCTTGGGATCTCGCTCGATCACCTTCAACGCCGAAGCTCCGTCGCCAACCGCCGTGACTCGATATCCTTCGGCTTCAAGATTGAACTTGATTCCGACAGCCAAGTGTTCTTCGTCTTCGACAATGAGGATGTGTTTTTTTTCAGGCATCTTGTACGTTAACTTTTCTAGGTCGATGAGTCTGCACCTTGTACGTCAGTCTTTCGAGGCTGACGAGTCAGGCTGGAAAGCCTGACGTACTAGGCCTGGCAATCTGATCTCAAAGACAGTCCCCGAGCCAGATTGTTGATCAAGGACACGTACTTTACCACGCATGCGCCGCACGAGTGTATACACAATATACAATCCGAGCCCAGTTCCCGGCTTCTCTCGTTCCAATTCTGATCCCAGCCGCACGAATCGTCGAAAAATCTTTTGGCGAAACCGAAACGGAATCCCCCGTCCGTTGTCCTTCACCTCGATGACGATCACTCCATCTTCTGCGAGCCGCGAGATGACTTCGATTTTGGGCTCCGCGCCGCCGTACTTGAATGCGTTGTCGATCACGTTCCGAAAGATCATATCGATGTCGACGCGTCGGGTATGCACGATGGCAGGTTCAACGTGAACGGCGATCGAGTCCTCGGCAGCGCGATGATGCAAGCGAGTTTCCTCGGCACACTGTCGAAGACACGCGGCAAGATCGATATCTTCCTCTTCGTCGGCCATCAGCTTGCGATCCAATCGAGCGGCATCGAGGATGTGATTGATTAAATGATCGAGCCGCTCGACATCTTCGAGCATGTAACGAAAAAAGTTCTCTTGCTCCTCACGGCTGATCGCTCGTCGGTTCAACGTTTGCAAATAGAGCTTCAACGACGCGATCGGCGATTTCAACTCATGCGTCACGCTGTCCATGAAGTTGGCTTGGCGGCGATTCAGGTTGATCGCCTTTACGGATAAGGCGAGATACATGATCACACCGACCAGAACGAGCAGTAAGAAAGTCGTTCCGACGAAGAGTAAGATCCAATAGATCGTCGCCCCACGCTCTTCAATGACCCGAAACACCGTCAGCAATACCCAGCCGACCGTCAATAACACCAACAGCACAATCATGACGACGCCCAGCGTAATCGGCCAACTGAGTGAGCGACGTTCGAACATGGGAAGGGCAAACTTGTATTGACACGGACGGAATCGTCGAATGCTTCATGTTTGAGCATAGTAGCGCGTTAGAGATGGCGTCAAGGAACCGAGCCACCGCTGAAACCACGGCGATGGTTTAGTGGTATGATCTCAGGCTTGTGACCTACGTTTTCTTAATCTACGTGTTGACGAACGCCGTGAGCCGCTGATGACACGAAATGCTGCGATTGAGGTGCATAATCTGGTCAAGTCTTACCGGGGCGGTCTGCTGCGCAAGCGGTTTGATGCACTGCGCGGCGTGTCGTTGCAAGTCGAGCAGGGAGAGATCTTCGGCTTGCTCGGACCTAATGGAGCAGGCAAGACGACCTTAATTAAAGTGCTGCTGGGCATCGTACGACGCAGCGGCGGCTCGGCATCGTTGCTGGGAAGACCTGCTGGAGATCGCACCGGGCGGATGAAAGTCGGTTACCTGCCAGAAAACCTGCGAATTGCCAGCCACCACACGGCACTGACCGCGATGGAATATTACGGCAAGCTCAGCGGTTTGCCTTGGTCGGAGATCAAGTCGGAGCGATTGCGACTCCTCGAAAGCGTCGGCTTGGCCGATCGCAGTCGCGAATCGGTGAAGAAGTTTTCGAAAGGGATGCTCCAGCGACTCGGACTGGCACAGGCTCTGCTGCACGATCCGGAACTGCTGATTCTCGACGAGCCGACCGATGGACTCGACCCAGTCGGACGCTCGCACGTTCGCAACGTGCTGATGCGATTGAAAGAGCAAGGCAAGACGATTTTTCTGAACAGCCACATCCTGCAAGAAGTCGAGTTGATCTGCGATCGCGTGGCGATTCTCGACCGCGGTCTGGTGAAGGCCATCGGGAATGTTCACGAATTGTCGGCTCAGCAGTCGGAAGGTGTCGAACTCGAGCTCGTCGTCGCGGCCAGCGAAGCCTCGGTTCGCACAGCGCTCGGCGAGCGAGAGATCACGACCTGCCAACCTCATCGCGATGGGACCTATCGCGTCGTGTTACAGATTACCGACCAGGCGGCAGTTGACCGTTGCATCGACGATCTGCGTGCCAGTGCCATCAGCATCGTCGGCCTATCTCGGCGACGCGTAACTTTGGAAGACACCTTCCTAAAACTGTTCGCAGAAACTCCCGAGCTCATCCAAGGCAGCTAGCGAACCGTTACATCCCTCTTCCTTCACCCTTCACCCTTCACCCTTCCTCCCTCATCCTTCATCGTGAACAAATACCTCGCCATCATAAAAGACTCCTTCCGCGAGGCACTCGCATCGCGCGTGCTGTGGTTGCTGTTGGTGATGATCACATTCTTGCTGCTAGTCATTGCTCCACTCGGCTATCACGAAGTTGTCACTTGGCGACTCGGTGACAACGATGTCCGCAGTTGGGAGCAGTTGATGGACAAAGTCCGTACCGATGGTAAGAAGGCCGAGCCTTCACCGTCTCGCCGAATCTTCACCTTGCTCGATGAAAAGTTGCAGGACCGCCTCGTCAAAGTAAAACTTCCAGGAATCGATGAAGAAATCCGCAGCCCCTTCGAGTTCATGGGTGTCGCCAACGACTTTCGCAAATCCCTGAACGAAGCCATCGAGCAACCCGACTTCTACGAGGAGGCATCGTTCGCGTCGATACCGTTGTTGTCGGACGAACTACGAGACCTGAAAGAATCGGATCCCACGACCTTAGCCGACGCTGAAGTAGGTCGCTTTAATCGCTTGCTAATGGAAGCTTCCTTTCCGGAGCTGGTACGCAGCAGCCCGCCAACCTCGATCCAACTGAAGTATGGCTGGTGGGAGTTCTTTGATCCGTTTCCGCTTCGACGAGCGATGCTGCAAGAGTGGTTGCAGAGGGGCGCTTCGTTCGTAATGACCTGGTTCGTCGGCGCGATCGGCGTGCTGGTCGCGATCCTGGTCACGTCGCCCATCGTCCCGCAGATGTTTGATCCGGGTTCATTGCATTTGCTGCTCAGCAAGCCGATCTCGCGCTGGTTGTTGTTTCTGGCGAAGTTCTGTGGCGGTTGCGCGTTTATCTGCATCTGTGCCAGTTATCTCGTGACGGGATTGTGGTTGATCCTCGGCGTCCGCTTCGGCGTCTGGGATCCGAAACTGTTGCTTGGAATTCCGATCTATCTGTTTGTGTTCGCGATTTACTACTCAGTGTCTTCGCTATGCGGTGTCGTTTTTAGAAGCCCGATCGTTTGCATCGTACTGACCATCGTGTTCTGGGGCGTTTGCTTTCTGGTCGGTTTTGCCAAGGTCGCTTTTGAGAACACGATCTGGAGCAGTTCCCAGATCACACGGGTGTTCGACGCCGACGATACACTGTTTGCGGTCAATGAACTGGGTGTCGCGCACGTCTGGGACGAGCCGACTCGTCAGTGGCGAGAAGTCTTCGTGACGCCGCAACAGAAGCAGTCACGCGGCCTCCTGATCGCGGCCCCTGAGCTGCGCAACCTGATGCAACCACTCGGACCGATCTATGACCAGAAGCACGAACGACTGGTCGCGGCACCAGTCACGGCACCGCGACCGGGAATGCGTGAACGCATGTTGACGGTCGGCCCGCGTAGCGATGACTGGGATCCTCGCAGCGAAAACACCATGCCTACCGGATCGCAGGCTCTGTTCCGTGAGCCGGACGGCGAGATTCTGTTGGTGGCGAGTGTCGGATTGTTTCGACTGACAGGTGATCCGCTGGAGAAAAAACGACCCGTCAAACTATTCGGCATCCAATTACCGTTGCAAACCGCTGGCCCGTTTGAAAACGTGAGCCCGCAAGATACAAACGCAGCTGTTCTGACACCGCCATCAACGGCGGCGTTGAACAGTTCGACGGGGCGTTTAGCGCTCTATACTCGTGGACATTTGACGCTGCTCGATCGCGATGACAAGGGCAACTACGCAGTCACAGGTGAAACTCGACTTGATGGCGAAGAGCGTCAACCGGTCGTGATGGCGTTCGGCGGATCGACGATTATGCTGGGCCGCCAGGATGGTCGTGTGCAGGCCCTCGATGCAGCGACGCTAGAGGAGCGAATGTCGACCAGCCCGGAAGGACTGAACCAAGTCCGCTTCATCACCGCTTCGCCGGATGGCAAATGGTTCGCCGTCTTATTTCACAACGGCAACTTGTGGATGTACGACGCCGAAACGCAGTCACTGTCGCTGGCTCCGGTCGGCGGCCAAGGTGGCATCTCGTGTGCAACATTCTCTGAATCAGGACAGTTGTACGTCGCGGATCAGGCGGTGCGTGTGACGACTTATGATCTCCCTGGCTTCACGCGCCAGCAGCGTTACTCGCCACGGCTTGGTATCTGGCTGCGTGCTTATCGTTACGGTTTGTTACCGGTCTACACGCTCTTCCCGAAACCAGGTGAACTCGGCACAACCTTCGAGTATTTCATGTCGGGTAAGGAAACCCAGGCCACGGGTTCCACCGAAGAGAACCTCTCCGCCTCGCAACGCGACCTCGATCCCTGGACTCCGTTGTGGAGCAGCGCTTTGTTTATGTTCGTGGTACTGGGGATTGCTTGCATGTATATTGAGTGGCAGGAGTTTTGAGAAGTCGCAATCTAAGACTGTAAGGAGGCCTAGAGATGACAAGCAAAGAATTACTTCGCGAGGCGGAATCGCTTAATCCCGAAGACAGGCTAAAACTGATCTGCGGGCTTTGGGACACGTTTCCTATCGAGCAGTGGCCCACACCGAGTGATGCGGAACTTGCCGAGGTTCAGCGCAGGTCGGCGGAATACGACACGGGACGTGAGGCGTCCGTCCCTTGGTCTGAAGTGCGCGAACGCCTAAGATCGCGGCTGAGTAACTGAGAGAGCAAGGCATGCATTACCGAATGATCGCCCTCGGGGCCGCCATCTTGTTTACTTGCGGGCAGGGTGTTGGTCTTAGCGTTGAAAGAAACAAAGTTCTCATCGCGAATACAGTCGATGGTACGAAACAGCCAAGCTACGTTCTCTTACCCGACACGTTCGACCCAAGCGGCAGTCCCGTACCGCTGCTCGTATCACTTCACAGTTGGAGCGGCGATCTGGAGCAACGCAATGAACCGCTCGAAACGCTGGCCAACGCTCGCGGTTGGATTTGCCTGTTGCCTAACTTCCGCGGACGAAACGATCATCCAGAAGCGTGCGGCAGCGAGATCGCTCAGCAAGACATCCTCGACGCTGTCGAGTGGGTCAAGGCAAACTATCCCGTGGACAGACGTCGCATTTATTTGACCGGTAGCTCTGGCGGCGGGCACATGACGATGATGATGGTTGGCCGTCACCCGAATGTTTGGGCGGCGGCAAGTGCTTGGGTGGGGATCAGCGATCTGGCCGCCTGGTATCAGAAACATTCGGCGAAAGACGACGGTTACGGACAGATGATGCGGAAGGTTTGTGGTGGCAAGCCGGGTGACAGTGACGCCATCGACCAACAGTATCGCCAGCGATCGCCGTTGACCTACTTGCATCAAGCGGTCGGCGTTCCGCTCGACATCGCGGCCGGCGTTCACGACGGCTATACCGGATCGGTGCCTGTTCGACATTCCTTGGAGGCGTTCAACGCGATCGCGAAGGCTGACGGATCGACCGCGATTACGGAGGACGAAATCGAGCAGATCAGCCGACCGGATGGAAGACTCGATTTGCCACACGCCAGCGATCAAGTCGCAGATGCTTCCTTCGGCCGCGAGATCTATCTGCGGCGACATGCGAAGCACGCGCGAGTGACGATCTTTGAGGGAGGTCACGAGGGAATTGCAGGTGCGTCCATTGCGTGGCTCGAACAACATGCAAAACAAGACTGACCAAGTCGCCGTGAACCCGTACGAATCGCCCCGAAGTGCCCCAAGCAGGTCAGCCAAACCCGGTACGTCGCAATGGGTCGGCCCATTGTTATCGTTGTGCGTACTGTCTATGAACTGTGCGATCTTTGCTGCGTTCGCCTTGCTATCGACCGAAAATCGCGGAATCCTCTTCGCCTTCACCTTGTTTCTGGTGGGATGCAGTGTCCTCAGCCTCACCGCATCTTTCCGTCAGTATCGACGGGCCAAGCGGACACCGGTTCACTCGGGCTGACACTTTGCGCGAGGATTGAGTTCCCGACCCCTTCCCTACTTGTAAAAGTACTTCTTTACTAGATGTTCCGGCGGCGGAGTTGTGAGCAAGGCGACGCTGATCGCAAGCACGAACGACGCGAACAAGCCGACCATGAACGGATGGAAATTGAATAGCTCATAGGCATCGACCTTGCCGCTCTTCAGTGTGCCGACGGTATAGAGCGTGACGTGCGTGGCAAAGCCGCCTAACATTCCTGCCAAAGCACCTTGGCGATTGAAACGCGGCCAGTACAGCATCAGCGAGACGGGGGCCAGGAAGCTGGTCGACAAGCCGCTGCCAGTAAACACGA
Organism: Planctomycetota bacterium; assembly: GCA_963204995.1. Taxonomy (GTDB): domain Bacteria; phylum Planctomycetota; class Planctomycetia; order Pirellulales; family Pirellulaceae. Next base: position 22,859 of record CAUJKL010000048.1, read on the forward strand.
TGATGTCTTGCAGGAACTGCGGCGGACTGACGGCGGCCAGCATCGCGCCCAAGCCGACGGCGATCGTGGCGGCATACGTCAGTCGCTTGATCGTCTTTTCCGAAGCTTCAGGATTGATATTTCGCTGATAGATATCTCGCACCACCGCCGAAGAGATCATCAGCAAGAAGCTGTCCATCGTCGACATGACGGCCGCGAACGGAGCCGCCACCAACAGCCCGGCCAACCACGGCATATGGATCAACTCGGTCGTGACCTTGGCCATCTCGGGCATGATGCGATCCGATTCGGTTTCCCAGCCGGGTAGCAGTACGCGAGAACAGCAAAAGATAATCACCAACGGAAAGTAGATCAGCGTGTAATAAATCGACACGGTGAAGATCGCTCGGCGCAGAGTCGTCGCATTATTAAACGCCATCAAGCGGACCATGTTGGCCGGCTGGCCCGCACCCGAGAACGTCCACATAAAAAAGAACGAAACGGCGAGACTGAACGTCAGAAAACCTGCATCGCTCGTGGCATGAGGCCCAGGCCCCGTTACGTAAACACCCGTTCGACCCGCACCGTTGACGTACTCTTTGCTATCGACCACGCGAATCGCAATGTCGTGACCAAGGTCGTCTGCCTGCTGGCTGGCGACTTGTTTTGCGTACGTCAGTTCGATTCCAGGAATGTCTTGGCTGTGACTACCTTGTCCGGCCAGATAGCTCGCAACCCGCTCACCGGGAAGGATCTGCGAGCGCGCGGAAGTTCGGAAAACTCGTCGACTATCGCCTTCTTCCAGCACAAGCCACGAGTTGTGCGGGATGTTAAACGTCTCGCTTACCGAGTCGGGGATCGTCAGTTCCAGTTTGACGAGATTCGGCGTCGTCATCTGCGCCATTTCGCGTGTGGCATTGCCCAGCCCGCCCACGGCCCAGATGGCAAGCGGCAGCATTAAAATCACGCCACCGACCATGACAAGACCCTGCATAACATCCGTCCAAACGACGGCACGGAAACCGCCGTAGGCGGTGTACACAACGACGGCCGCTGTGAACACAAACAGGCACAGCAAGTAACCTGGCTTATCTTCCGAACCGCCCAGGATCGGCACACCATGCAACATGTCGGCCAAGCCATGACTCGCCGTCCGGAACAACGGTACGTCTTGCAGCAAGGATTGCAGGATCACGCTACCGCCTTTGAATTGCGCTATCAAATTGAACGCCATGAAGAACACAATCAACCCGGTAGCGACCGCGCCAAACAAAGGACTCTCAAAACGATCCCGTAGAATGTCGGGGATCGTGATCGCACCGCTCTTGCGTGCGACTTGATTGATCCGTTTGGCAAGCAATCCCATCGAGACGATGGGCACGATCATGTAGCTGCCAATCCACAGCCCGACGATCCAGCCGTGCGTATACACGAGCGACGGGAATCCGATGAAGCTACCACCCGAAGCGCTCGTCGCGGCGAAAGTCAGCGCGAACGCCCACACGCCCAGCGAGCGGCTGCCGAGAAAATACTCGCTGAGGAATGACTTCGATTGCAGCAATCGATTCGACAGCCAAGCCAGGACCAGAACGCCAACGATGTAAATCGAAAAGGTCACGATCGCCGCGTTGGAGCCGCCGGCGGCCAACAGAGGCATCAAGGAAAGACTATTCACCGTGCGTCTCCTCTCCACCGTGGAGATGTGCGACTTGCTCGGCGATATCTTCGCCTTCGTGAGCCTCGCCCAAATCGTCAACCTTCATATAGAAGAAGCAGAACCAGACCGCGACGATGTCAACGACGATCCAAGGAAAGGCAAGCCCCCAAAACGCCCAAGCCGGCATTCCGAGTACCATTGAAATCTCACTCCGTTGTTCGCCGGGGCTCAGATAGCCATAGTTGTAACAAACGAAGATCGACCAAAAGCAGAAGACCGCGAATAGTCCCAGGATGACATATAGTTCGCGCAACGAGTGCAAGTACGTGGTGTCGTACTCGGGCTGGGCGGCCAGTTTGGTTTCAGGCATGGAGCTTATAGAGGGAACGAGGTGAGGCGGGAGTAGGATAACTCTGACCGACGTCGCAACACTCAACGACAGCGAGCCACTCGACTTTCTCGTGCTACATACATAGCCGAGATCAATCGAGCCCAGATTCTAAACGCGGCAGTTCACTGGTTACAACCTATGCGCAGCCGAAATTCTCGGTTTCTATTTAACCGGCCGCCGATGTGGTAAGATCAAATCATGGCACACACAAGCTACGGTGAAGTCTCTTGGGAAAGGATGATTCGCGCGGTGGAGAAAGTACGCGATCGCCTACTCCGTGCAACGGCAGCATTAGAAGCCGCGGCGATACCGTACGCGGTTGTGGGCGGCAATGCGGTTGCGGCTTGGGTATCACGGGTTGATGAAGCCGCCATCCGCAACACGCGAGACGTCGATATCTTGCTCCGACGCGCTGATCTGCCCCGCGCTCGCGAGGCGCTAGAACAATCCGGCTTCATCTATCGCCACGCCAAGAGCATCGACATGTTCCTGGATGGGGAAGGAGCCAAGGCAAGAGATGCGGTTCACATTGTATTCGCGAACGAGAAAGTTCGGGAAAGCGATGTAGTCGCCCTACCAGATGTCGACGATTCCGAATCGGGTGGCCAGTTTCGTGTCGTGACATTGGCAGCCCTCGTCAAAATGAAACTCACGTCGTACCGCGACAAGGATCGCACACACCTTCGCGACATGATCGATCTCGAACTGATTGACGAAGCGTGGCGAGAACGTTTCCCGCCCGAACTTGCCAGTCGGCTTCAAGCGCTGCTCGATGACCCCAACGGTTAGCCAGCGCGATCCTATGATGACGCCAAGAATCGACGCTTCGACAACTGACTGCGCTCGCCGAAGTTAAACGCCTGAGCCATTGCGGCATCGACCAGATCGATCGTCTGGAAAGTATCTTGCCCTACGGTCGCCGTGGCACCCGTGCCAGCCGTTTCGAAACCGTCGCGGAATCCGGCGGGTTGTGTTTCTTGCAACTGGTACATGCCGGGGGTCAGATTATCGAACAGGTAGGAACCGTCCGGCGCAGTTTGCATCATTCTATCAACGGCGGCTCCGCGAACATCTGTCCCTGTTAGTCGAATCGTCGCGCCTGCGATGCCTAATTCCGTCGGCTCGAAGATGCCGTTGTTATTCACGTCGTTGTAGACCGCTCCGGCGATACTCGCCATCACGAAGTCAACGGCCGCCGTCACTTGAGCTGTATTGTTCGCCGTGTTGGTATCGAACTCGGTGGTCGAGACCGTGGCCGTGTTCGACACCGTACCGGCAGTCGCGTTGGTCGTCGTGGGAGTCACAATGATCGTGATCGTGGCGGATTGACCTGACGTAAGTGTGCCGATCGCCGCAGTTACAACACCACTCGCTTGTGTCGCAGTCCCTTGGCTGGGCGTGGCCGAAACAAAAGTGACACCCGCAGGCGGCGTGTCAACGACTGAAACACCGGTCGCCGAGTCCGGGCCGTTGTTCGTCACCGTCAGGGTGTACGTCAAGTTCCCACCGAGCGTGACGGTTGTAGGCGAAGCTGTCTTGGTAATCCCGACGTCAACCTGCCGAGGAGTCACGATCACGCTGGACTGATCATCTTCCGTGGCCACGCTGTTGTTCGGTGTCGAGTCGGAATCGGCCTGGTCCGCAGCGGTCACTTGCGTAGAGTTCGTTTTCGCTCCGATGGAAGCAATCGTTGCAACGATTTGCAAAGTCGCGGTGCCGGCGTTTGCCACGGTATCAACTGTCCAGACTCCCGTCGTGCTGTTGTAGGTTCCTTGGCTTGGCGTATTCGAGACGAAAGTTAGACCAGCTGGTAGCTGGTCTGTCACGGTGACGTTGGTTGCGGAACTGGGACCGGCGTTGGCCAACGTCAGCGTGAATGTAACATTGGCACCCACATTGGGCGTCGCATTGCTCACCGTTTTAATTAACGAAAGATCGGCGACTTGCGGCGTCAGTGCGACAGTGGCCTGGTCGTCTTCGGTGGCCAAGCTGTTGTTGGGCGTCGAGTCTGGGTCGGCCTGATCGGCGGCGCGAACCTGCGCCGTGTTCGACTTGATACCAATCGACGCCACCGTGGCGACAATCTGCAGCGTCGCATTGCCTGCGTTAGCGATCGTGCCGACCGTCCACACGCCGGTCGTGCTGTTGTACGTTCCTTGGCTGGGAGTGTTCGAGACGAATGTCATGCCCGCAGGCAACAGATCGGTTACGGAAACGTTGGTGGCCGCATCGGGGCCGGCGTTAGACACGGTGATCGTATACGTCACGTTCTGGCCGACATTCGGTGTCGCGTTGCTAACTGTCTTGGTTAACGAGAGATCGGCGACTTGTGGCGTGAGGGAAACGCTGGCCTGATCGTCTTCGCTGGCGACGCTGTTGTTGGGTGTCGAATCGGAGTCGGCTTGATCTGCGGCACTGACCTGTGCCGTATTTGTCTTGATCCCAATTGAATTGACGGTCGCCACAATCTGTAAAGACGCATTGCCCGCGTTGGCAATCGTCCCCACGGTCCACACGCCTGTCGTATTGTTATAGGTTCCTTGACTCGGTGTGCTTGAAACGAAGGCTAGACCTGCCGGGAGCGAGTCCCCTACGGTCACATTTGTGGCCGCGTTCGGACCCGCATTGCTTACCGTAATCGTAAAGGTGACATTGCCGCCAACGTTCGGCGTCGCATTGCTCACGGTCTTGGTCAGCGAAAGGTCTGCAATCTGAGGCGTGATCACCACAGCGCTCTGGTCGTCTTCTGTGGCAACACTATTGTTGGGAGTCGAGTCGCTATCGGCCTGATCGGCGGCCGTCACTTGGGCGGTGTTTGTTTTCGCGCCAATGGTGTTGACGGTTGCGACGATCTGCAGCGACGCATGAGCGCCGTTCGCGATCGTGCCTACCGTCCAGATTCCAGTGCCGTTGTTATACGCTCCTTGACTCGGGGTGTCCGAGACGTAGGTCGTGCCCGTCGGCAACGTATCTCCCACCGTCACGTTTGTCGCATCGTTGGGGCCGCCATTCGTTGCGGTGATTGTGTAAGTCACGTTTTCACCAACGTTGGGCGTCGTGTTGTTGACAGTCTTGACCAACGAGATGTCTGCTACGAGCGGCGTGACGGAAGCGCTGTCCTGATCGTCTTCCGTCGCGACATTGTTGTTGGGTGTCGAGTCGATATCGGGTTGGTCGACCGCAGTCACCTGGGCCGTATTCGTCTTGGCCCCAATCGTTGTCACCAAGGCGACGACCTCAAGAGTCGCATTGCCCCCACTGATCAGCGAACCCACCGTCCACACACCCGTGGTGCTGTTGTACGTGCCCTGGCTTGGCGTATCCGAGACGTAGGTCAGCCCAGCGGGAAGCACATCGCCGACGGTGATATTGGTTCCGTTGCCCGGCCCCGCATTCGCAACGGTCACCGTAAACGTGACATTGTTGCCGACATTGGGCGTCGCATTGCTCACGACCTTGGTCACCGAAAGATCCAGTTGTTCGAACACCCCAAAGTCCAACGTCAGGTTCGTGTCGGGATTCGTATCGCCGTCGTTGATCGGCTCGGTATTAGGCAGCAGCGTAATCGCCGCGCTGACGATGCCTTGCCCGACGACGCGATCGCCATTGTCGTCGTTATTTATGTTATTGTCCGGGTCAGGCGTCGGTGCATTGCCCGTGCTGCTCAGAAATCTTGCCAAGACGTTGCCGGTGTTAAAATTGGACTCGTCGAGTTGCACGATGTAGTCGCCTGGAAACAGGTTTGTGAACTGATAGACGCCGCTTCCGTTCGTGGTCGTCGTTGAGACGAGCGTATCTGTTCCAGCAGTAAATGATCCGTTGGCATCCGTGTCCGAGTATAGACTCACCGCAACACCACTGATCCCGGCTTCGGTCAGCGAGTCGAAGGTGCCGTCGTTGTTGACATCGTTGAAGACGAGATTGCCGAGCGTCAGCGGTTCGAAGTTCGCGAAGTTCGTCTGCTTGATTGTCGGGCCCACCGAACCAAATAGCGACAACTCGCTCTGCAGTGCGGGAACGCCATCGACGAGAATCTCGATCGCGCCTACATTCGTGAAGTCGGCACCCGTACCCGCAACGCCCGTGATGTTGGTAAAGAGTACGAGCAGTTCCGATGTCGCCAGGCCGCCCGCCGTGACCGGAACACTTGTTACGAACTGCGAGGAATTCGCGGCATCGGTGTAGACATTAATCGTGAGTGTGACACCAACGTGGTCCGCACCGATCATCAGTTGCAAGCGGTCGGCCACGCCCGCCGCAGTAAGGTCGATACCGCCCAGTCCCGTCGCGGCCACATTTGTTGCGTCCCCATCCGGTCCGTCCCAAACAACCGCATAGTTCGCTGTCGTGCCCAAGTCGGAAGAGATGACCAAGGACGAGGTCGCATTGCTGGCTCGCAAGTCGGCATCGAATGCACCGGAGACGTAACTGACCAGCAGGTCGCGTTCGCCTCCCAACGCCTCGGTCGCCGCTAAGGAATCCGTCGCGATCGGCGTGATGCTGTTCGCGGTTGCTAACTGATTGGTCACGCTAAAGTCGTCGACCGAAACCCCGAGTCTTCCTGCGACGTCGGCCACACTAACG
>CAUJKL010000049.1 GCA_963204995.1 Planctomycetota bacterium
CGCCGTGCGCTACGGCGCGTTCAACGCGATCTGGAGTCTCAGCGGCGAGTACCAATACGCATTCAAGGATTGCGGGTGGACGCCGGACGACTTTACGGCGATCGGCGACGAAGTTCAGCGGCACAATCCGTTTCACCATCCACTGTCGATTCATCCCAGCGGTCAGATCACGTGGAAGCCGCCGCACAACGTGCAATCATCGAAACCGTTTCATGGCCAGACGTGGCTCGACCATCACTGGCTGCAGACCGGCCAGAGCATCGACCGAATGTTCAACATCGTGACGCGGCTGGAAGAGAACCGAGTTCTCGAACCGGCCATGCCGGTCTTTTGTAGCGAGTCGTACTACGAACGGGCCGACGACGCGGACGCTGCCTATCACACACGCTGGCAAACCTGGACCGCGTACTTGAATGGTGCGGCGGGCTACGGATACGGCTCGCAAGGCGTCTGGCAGTTTCTCGATCCAAGTGATGAACAAGGCGAAACGGGCAAGGAGACAAAAGAATCCGTGCCCTGGCGCGAAGCGATTCGCTTACCGGGCGCTGAGCAAGTTCGCCATGCTCGTACGTTGCTGTCAAGCATCGACTGGTGGAAACTTCAGCCAATGCGAGCTGACTTGCAAGTTGATGGCAAAGCGAACGCGCTGCCCAACGCATCCGACATCACGCCACCGCAGGCAGCTTCGATTTGCGGCAAGACTTGGATAGTTTACCTGCCTCGCGGCAATGCGGAGCGGAAGATAACGGTAGAACCCCTCGTCGGCACCGAACGATTTGCGCGTTGGTTCAATCCACGCAGCGGAGAACTTGTGGGCACTGATACACAGGTCGTTAGAAACGGCGAGTTGCCACGCCAACCGAATCCCGCCGACGAGGATTGGGTGCTGTTTGTTGAGTAGTTTGCTCGATTGAGTCTCCCGAGAAAATGTCGATGAACCTTTATTTACTTAGCAAACTATTGCTGTCGCTCGCCGTGTGGACTGAGCGCCAGCGGCATGACCGAGGGATCCGTCGCCAAAGTCAAATTCGCGGACTGGCCGAACCGTCATCGTCTCGGCACGCGCGATTGGACGACGAGCTTCGGTGTGATCGAATTCGATTGGCGTCGCAAAGACCCACTCATCCGCCTGCAAATCCGTGATGACGATGGCGATCTCTGCTTACAGAAGAAAGTGCCGCTCAGCGAACTTCAACCGAAGAGAATGCCATGACAAAGAAGTTACTCGTACTCACCGCGATCCTCTTGCCGTGTTTCGCCACGGTGCAAGCCGCCGACGAGCCACAGGTCAGGACCTTGGTCCCGGGTATGAAGGTCCAGCGTTTGCCAGTTACGCTGACCAACATTGACAGTGTCGACTACGGTCCGGACGGTCGGCTGTATGCGGCGGGTTACGATGGCCGGGTTCACGTGCTGACCGATACTGACGGCGATGGACTCGAAGACAAGGTGGAACTCTTCTGGTCGAAGGCCGGCGACTTGCTCACGCCCGTGGGATTACTTGCGACTGACGAAGGCGTCTATGTTGCCGCCCGAGGCAAGATTGCGTTGCTGAAAGACACCGACCGCGATGGTCGAGCCGACAAGAGCGAAGCGGTGGTGTCTGGTTGGGCGCGAGAGACTCACAACAGCGATACTCGCAACGACGCGGCGGGAATCGCGATCGACAAGGACGGCAACCTGTATTTCAGCCTGGGATGTATGTCGTACAACAAGGCGTGGCTGCTGGATAGCAAAGGTCAATCGCAGTACGACATGGCAAGCGAACGCGGAACGGTTCTGAAAGTTTCCGCCGATCGCAAGCACCGAGAGATTATCGCGACCGGATTGCGATTTGTGATTGGCTTGGACTTCAACAAAAACGGCGACCTGTTCGCTACCGACCAGGAAGGGGACACGTGGTTCCCCGGCGGCAATCCACGCGACGAACTACTGCACATCATTCCAGGCCGCCACTACGGCTTTCCCTTTCGTCATCCGAGCTATCTGCCGAACGTTGTCGATGAGCCGGAGGTCGTCGGATTTTCGCCGCAGCATCAATCGACATGCGGCTTTCGTTTCAATGAACCGCGAGCGCATCGCCAATCGTTCGGGCCGGAACACTGGGAAGGCAATGCCATCGTCACGGGCTTTTCGCGGGGCAAGCTGTGGCGAGTTCCACTGGCGAAGTCGCGCGCCGGGTATGTGGGAAAGCAAGTTCAGTTCGCTGCTTTCGAGTCGCTGCCGACCGATCTGGCGATCTCGCCGACGGGCGACCTGCTCGTGACCTGTCACGGTGGCCGACCGGATTGGGGCTCGGGGCCGGCCGCCAACGGGCACCTTTACAAAATCAGCTATGATCGACAGCAGCCGCAACCAGTTGCCGCGTGGTCCACCAGTCCGCTGGAATTCAAAATTGCCTTCGATCGTCCGATTGATGCCAAGCGACTGCTGACGCTCGAGATCGAAATGGGCGAGTTCGTGTGGGAGGGCGATCACCACGAATGGATCTGGCCCGGTTACGACGTGGTCAAACAAGAGAAAGCGGCAGTGCGTCGTCCGTTGATCGTGCGTGGTCAACGCGTCTCGCCTGACGGTCGAACCGTGACCATCGCCACCACCGGGCAACCCTGGCGTGCTCGTTACGCCGTTAAGTTGCCGGGCGTTGCTGCCGTCAGTGGAGACCGTACTGGCTCCGCCAGCGAGGTGGAACTCTCGTTTGACCTGGGCGGAGTCTGGGGCGAATGGACTCGACGCGGCGAGAATATGCCGACGTGGACTGGTTGGCTGCCACATGTTGATACCAATGTGATTGATGTGATGACCGCCGGTTCCGTCGAGCACGAACGGCTCCGTGCGTTGTTGCAACAACCGGGGCAACTTGTGTTGCGGTCACAGTTAGTGCTTCCCGGCAATCAGGTATCGCTGCGGCTCGAAGGGAGCGGCAAGTTCCAGGTGAAGTGCGGCGACGTCGAAACGAGTTCCAATCGATCAGGGGCACGATATGTTGCTGAGTTTGCCATTGCCGCCAAGCAGCCTCGCGTGGAAAGCGATCCTCGCGGCGGTCGCGAGCAGGTATTGCCAAGCGACGAAGTGCCGCTCGAAGTTGTCGTGCAAACTGGCGTGACAAAGGGCGTCTTTCTCTTCGACGCCTCTTATCACGCTGACTTCGATCCTCACGAACGACCGTTGCGGTTGGAGCATCTGTTCGTTCCGTGGGCACCGACCATCCAGCCTCCGGCGACGGACGAAAACGACGATGCCACGGGAACACTGATCGCCGGTGATCCGGCGAAGGGGCGAGCGATCTTCTTCGGCGAAGAAGCCAAGTGTGCGGTGTGCCATTCGTTCGCCGGTCGTGGCGGGAAAGTAGCTGCCGATCTGACCGTCTCGGTGCATCGTTCGCCGGAAGCCGTGTTGCGCGACATCATGGAGCCGAGTGCCGCGATTAACCCGGATTACGTGAGTTACGTGGTGCAAACGGACAGCGGCCAGACGCTGACCGGCTTGCTGCAAACGGCGGACGAGAAGCAGATCACGCTGGTCGATGCCGCGGCCAAGCTGCATCGCGTCAATCGAAGCGAGATCGAAGACATTCGCGCCAACTCGGTTTCCCTAATGCCGACCGGTTTCGACAAACTCGGTCGCGATAGGCTGCAAGACTTGGTCGCGTTCCTTTGTACGGAAGATGAGGAGGCGAAGAGTAATGGGCTTCCCACGGGCGTGATTCAGCGAGAGTTCTGGCTGGACTTGCCCGCAGAAGGAATTTCGGGACTTGCCAAGCACGCAGACTTTCCCGACAAGCCGACTGGCACGGGACTGCTGACGCGTTTTGAATCGCCGGTCAACTGGAAGGAAAACTTTGGCGCTCGCATCCGCGGCTATATCCACCCACCGCAAACTGGCGACTATGTTTTTTGGATGGCCGCCGACGACTATGCCGAACTCTGGCTGAGCACATCGGAAGATCCCGCGAAGAAATCCCGCATTGTCAGCATGAGTCGCTGGACGCCTTCGCGCGTGTGGGAGAAGTATCCCGAACAAAAATCAAAACCAATTCGCTTGGAAGCCGGTCGCCGCTACTACATTGAAGCCTTGCAGATGGAAGCCACTGTCGACGACTGCCTGGCGGTCGGCTGGCAACTGCCCGATGGAACACTGGAACGCCCGGTTCCCGGGACGCGGCTGTCGACAGCGAATTAGTGTTTGGTAGCGAAAGTCGCCAAGACTTTCGATGACTTGCGAGACCGGCCGAAACTCTTGGCGAGTTCCGCTACTTTAGAAGAGGTTGAAATGTTCGCTACAAATTCGTTCCGACTCCGTTGGTTCGCCTTCGCTTTGCTCGCCATCGCGGCATCATGTGCCGCGGCGACATCGCTGGCCAACGACATGACGTTTCCTGGTGCGCAATGGGAAGAAGCCTCGCCTCATTCGCAATCGCTCGACGCGAAGAAGTTGGCGGTCGCAGTCGATTACCTCAAGCAGCACGCGGGCCGCGATGGTGTGCGGGAATTAGTGATCGTCCGTAATGGACGGATGGTGTGGAAGGGAGAGGACGTCGACTAAGTGCATGGCATCTGGTCGTGTTCCAACTCGTTCACCAGCACGACGCTGGGCCTGCTGATCGAGGACGGCAAATGCACGCTCGACACACCGGCGGCGAAGTTCGTGCCCGAGTTGGCTGAGCATTTCCCTGACGTGACGCTGCGTCACTTTACGACCATGACGTCCGGCTATCGCGCCGTGGGCGACGAGCCTAAGGGCAGTTACTTGCATGGGCCGAGTAGCACGCCGTTTCAACCGTTCGACAAACCGCTGTTCTCGCCCGGGTCGAAGTACGCTTACTGGGATTCGGCGATGAACATGTTCGGTCTTGTGTTAACGCGAGCCGCGGGCGAGCCACTGGAAACACTCTTCAAGCGACGCATCGCCGACCCAATTGGCATGAACTCGACAGCTTGGGACTGGGGCGATTTCGCAACGGTCGATGGAGTCGTCGTCAACGGCGGATCGGGCAACTCGGGGAAACACATCACGATCTCGGCTCGCGAGATGGCGCGGCTCGGCCATCTCTTCTTGAATAGGGGGAATTGGAACGGCAAGCAACTCATCAGCGCCGCTTGGATCGAAGCGGCGACCTCGGTGCAAGTGCCGGCGGAGACGCCGCTCGGACACCCCGAAAGCAACATCGACGGGCGCGGGGTGTACGGGTTCAACTGGTGGACCAACGGCGTGCGGCCGGACGGCGAGCGACTCTGGCCCGCAGCTCCAGCGAACACATTCGCGGCCAGTGGCCATAACAACAACAAGCTGCTCGTCATTCCCGACTGGAACATGGTGATTGTGCGGTTGGGGCTGGATCAAAACGATGTCAAGGTTTCCGATACGGTGTGGTCCGAGTTTGTGCGATTGCTCGATGCGTCGCGAACGGATGGCGATGTTGCCGATGACTCCGCACAAGAAACCGGCGTGAGCTTTCGTGTCCATGAAATCGCTCGGCCCGGCGGCGGAAGCTTTGGCCAAACGTCGGCCGTGGACGTCGATAACGATGGCGATCTCGATTTTATTTCCGGGCGGCAGTCCGGCGATGTCTTTTGGTTTGAGAATCCGCTTGTGAAAAAGGGGTCAGACCCCGAAAGCCGGAACGGCCCTGAGGGTGCTTTGCACTTTCGGGGTCTGACCCCTTTTTCACAAGCATGGTCGCAGCATCTGATCGGCGAGAAGGCAAAGACCGACGTGGGCGGTGTGGCGTTCGATGTCGATGGCGACGGCTGGGTCGATCAAGTGTCGGGCGGCACGTGGTTCCGCAATCCAGGCAATCCGCGCGAGGCGGCTCGCTGGGAACGATTTGAAAACGGCACGACGCCGACTCACGACAATTTGGCGGCTGACATCGACGGCGACGGGAAGCTCGATCTGGTTTCGATACTCGATAAGGCTGGCGTGTTCTGGTACAGCATTCCGCAGGACCCAACCAAGCACTGGATCGAACACAAGCTACTCGGTGTCACCAAGCCCCAGTGTCACGGCGGCATCGCGGTGGGCGATATCGACGGCGACGGAGACCTGGACGTGTCGCGACTGGATCGCTGGTTGGAGAACGCCGACGGCAAAGGCGAGGCTTGGATCGAACGAAAGACATTTGACTTCGGCAAGGAAGGACCGTGGGGCATCCAGACTCGTGCTGTGCTGGTCGACGTTGATCGCGACGGTGACCTTGACTTGGTTCAAGCCGAAGGTGACGTCCTCGACGGCCGCGTCGCGTGGTTCGAGAACCTGCACGGCAATGGCAAGGATTGGGAGCGGCACATGATCAAAGAGCCCGGCCACAACCAGGACTTTCATTCGATCTGCGTTGCGGACTTTGATAACGACGGTGACGTCGACATCTTTTCCGGTGGCGGGCCGCTGACCGTGGGCGAACATGTCTGGTTCCTGTGGGAGAACACCGACGGCAAAGGCGGCGATTGGAAAGAGCATGTTGTCCAGCGCGGCCAGCGAACACACGAATCCGTCTGTGGCGACATCGATGGTGACGGAGACATCGACATCTTTACGAAGCCCTGGCGCGGCGACCTGCACTTGTTCGTCGAGAATCTACTCGCAATGCCCAACAAAGTGAAACACCCGCGATGAGTACTACTGACCAAGCCTTGAATGGACCGTAGTCGCCACGAACTGTGACAGTTATAATCGCCGTTCAACAGTCATTTTCACACAAGGAGTAAGCCATGAGTGGTCGAGTGTTGGTACTTTTCGGAATGTGCTCGATGTTAGGTTTCTCGACGGTCAACGCCGCCGACCCCAGCGCGGAAGCGGATACGCTGATGTGTGAGCGGGGCAAACTGTTGTTGAGCGACGACTTCGACAAGCCGCTGAGCGAACCTTGGCGAACACTCAAGGGGAAATGGGAAGTCGCTGGCGGAGCCGTGCAAGGTTCTGAACTTGCAGCCGACAAGCACGGCGCGGTGATCCGCGCGAACCTGCCGTTGCACAACGCCGTGATTCAATACTCGTTCAAACTGGAAGGTGGCAAGACGACCACGTTCAGCATCAACGATGCCAAGGGTCACAACTCGCGCGTGATCGTCAACGCAGCCGGTTTCAGCGCGAGGAAGGACGATCACGACCACGCGGGCCCAGACAAAGCTGCCGTGTTGCAGGCTGTCAAGACGCCGATCGGCGAAGGCGAGTGGCATACGCTGGTGATCGAATTCAATGGAGCCGACTTCCTCGCACGGCTCGATGGCAAGCAGGTTGCGTACGGCTCGCACGAAGCGATCGACGTCGACAAGACGAACATCGGCCTGACGGTCGGCGGCAGTCGGTGTCGTTCAAGAACCTGCGGATTTGGGAAGCGACCGAGCGAGCGGATTGGGCCGCGACCAAGGCGAAGCTGACCAAAGCCAAAGCCGACTGAGCTATTCATGACGGTGCGTTCCGTTCTCTAGGAGGAAGGCGAGAGGCAGGGTGCGCCGGTCGAGTCATCCGGCGGTGGAGCCACCCGAAGCCGATCGCCATCAGCGCGAGCAACGCGAGAACAAAGACACCGCAGAAGAGCGGTACAATCCGTTGGTCGTCGGCGAGCTTGCGGTTCATGGTTCGCGCGGTCTTCTACTGCGTACGGATCAGGATGGCACAGCCTGTTGTCGAAGTCCAAACAGCGGCCGTTGGGTCGTCACGAAACTCATTTGCTTGACGAGTGACCGAGTGAATCGATCTTGGACTCCAGGTCGCTGATTCTTTCCCGCAACCGGCCGGATTCGACCATGTAGCCGCCGAACACTACAAACGCCCAGCCCAACGCGATGGTGTCGGGAGTGGGATCTTCCCCCAGGTAGTACATGGCGACACAGAGCGTGCCGGCCGCCGCTTGGAACCAGCCGAACAGCTTATATCTTCCGGGCGAGTCCGCCGACTTCGTCAGAAAGCGACGCAGAAAGAGCGCGGCCGTCATGGCCACCAGCAAGGCAATCACTCCGGCAAGTTGATACGTGGGATGGTTCATCGTTTCACCTCCTTTGTTTGCGTTGTGAACTGTCGCCTTTCGTTCCGCGAAAGATCAGGAATTCGTTCACAGAGCGAAAGACGACTATGAATCTATTGGAGTCATTCCTCCTCATTGCCGTTGGATGGGTTGATCATCCAGCCGGGCCAGCGGAACGTAATGGCGTCTGGTCGGATTTCAGGCCGCTTCATCTCCTTGTCCATCTGCCGCCAGAAAGCCTGTTTCACTTCGTCATCCAGGAATTCCAGCCGACCGTCCTGCTCGGCTTCGCGAACCAGTTTCGCGTACGCACCGATCGGATTGAAGCTGAGTTGCATGGCAATAACTTTGCCGCCGTACTGGTCGTAGAGCGCCCTTTGGCAACGCAGCGGCAACAGTTGCGAGTACGCTTCAGCGGCCAGCCACGATTTCGATTCGATGAGCCGCAATTGCCGCCGCTCGGCCCGCTGTTGGAGGACGCGGTCGAGCCACGGCAACGTCTCGTCGGCCAGTGTCTTACGCAGGTTGTCGAGTCGCTCCTGCTCGCGATCGGAGTCAAAGGGTGGCTCGGATGGAGACACGCTGGCGGACAGTCGGTCGCGCTCGGATCGTAAGCGTGTTTCCTCTTCGTCACTGACCCCCGCGGCCGTTAGCTGCTCGTCGATCTCGCGGCGTCTCCGCTCGACCGCCTGACGTTGCAAGTCCTGCCAGCGCGTGATGAAGGCGTCGATGTCCTCCTGGGCCACCGCGATCTTCTTGGCTGCACTGTATTCGTCTTCCAGAACGGCGACCACCAACGCCTGCAATCCAACTTCGAGTGGCCCGAGGCTGATGTTTTGGCTCTGGCAGTCGCGGCGGGTGACCGGCTTGCCCAGCAGCCGCGCGACGGCCGACTCGTCTTCGTTGGAATGCTGCGTGACTGAAGTCGCAGACGGCGGTTCTTGTTTCACTTCGTCGACACGTTCCTGCGTATTCGGCCACTGTCCATCGTCCGACACCTTCTCGAGGATCATCGATATGTGTTCGCGCGATTCGCTGGGACTGAAGTCAGTCGGCGGTGGGGCGCCACCCATGGCGACTTTAAGACGGTGACCATACCATTCGAAGATTCCCTGCGAAGATCCACTACCATCGTGAGCGATAACGTCAATTCGCCGCGGGCGGCGATCTGAGTCGAGAATGAACGGTACTCGCCCGGGCTTGTCGTCCAATCCGGTATACTTGAGTACGGTGCCGTCGACTTGAAAGGATATCTTTGCCAATTGTTCTGCGGTCAGCTCCTCACCTTGCAGGCTTCCCGGGCGCGAAAAGGGGTCAGACCCCGATTGTGCGCACCACCCGCAGGGCCGTTCCGGCAATCGGGGGCTGACCCCTTTGTCACGCCTGAAGCGACACTAAAACACGCCGAAGAATGGACTTTGGTGTAAGGTTTCATGAGTTCGACCTGCTGGGAAAGGCAGTGGTTCGTTAGCGTGCGATTACCTAGACAGCCGTTCCCACACTCCGTCATTCCCATTGCCACTCAAATCGATCACACGGTTGCCATCCGTGGTCGATCCGTCGTAGATGAGGATGGCACGGTGTGGAGCTTCTTCTGAATCATTGACGAACTCTTCGTCGGGCACGAAGTCCGTGTTGTATCGCTCTCCTGTCGAGATCCGCACACATCGGATTCGTCCTGAGAAGTAGTCGAGCGGGCTATCGAGACCAACATTGCCAATGACGAAGCGTACTCCAACCGAGACAGGCTTGGTCGCTGCGCCGGTGTGAACCAACTTGCCGTTCAAGTACAGGCGGGTCTCGCCAGATGAAAACACAGCGGCGATATGTGACCACTCGCCGACTGGTACGGGATGGCTCGATCTGACAAGCCCATCGAACTGCTCTGCCGAAAGCGTCGTTCCGCAGATCCCGATGCCCAGCCCAAACTTGGTCGGGACATCACTTCCGATCAGGAAGTGGCACCCAACGTCAACCCGACTTGGCTTCACCCAAGCCTCAAGCGTCACCGGCGCAAAGCGTTCCACCGGCGTCACGATCCGGCTGGTGCCATCGAATACGAAAACGTCTTCCGACTCGGCTGAGGGCGATGCGGCATTGTTCGACGGTGAATCTCCATCGTTCTGCCACGGCTTGAAGACGCTCAGCATAAGTCCGAACAACACAACGATTACGCCAATGATCCACAGTTGTCGTTGACTGGTCTGAACGGAAGCTCGAAGTGCCAACGCCATCTCGTTCGCATTGGCGAACCGATCCGCAGGATGTTTTGCCATTGCACGAAGACAGACGGCTTCGATTCTCTTGGATACTGCCGGATTGAACAACCGAGGTGACTTCGGCTGTCGCAGTAGAATCTGCTCTCGGATTGCAGTGGGTGTTCTTCCTTGATACGGCAACTGCCCAGTCAGAAGCTCGTACAACATGACGCCGAGGGCATGAATGTCGGTGCGACCATCGATCAACTGAACCTCACCGGCAACCCGTTCTGGAGCGAGATACGGCAGTGTTCCAGAAATGGCCGGTTCACCATCTGTGAGTTCATCGAGAGTCACAGCAATACCGAAGTCGGTGATCTGGGGGCGTCCATGTTGATCGATGTGGTTGTTCGCTGGTTTGATGTCCCGATGAATGAATCCTTGCTCG
>CAUJKL010000050.1 GCA_963204995.1 Planctomycetota bacterium
GCCACACCCCTCGACCAAGCGAACGTCAGTCTAGTCCGTTCCCCATGAGAAGCAAGCAAGAAATCATCGCAACGGCTCAAGTAGCCGTCACGCTGACTCCGCCGTGACGAGCCTTGGTGATGCAAGCGGCTGGTTGATGCGCTCCGTCATTCTTCCACACTTGAGTTATCAGGCTCATCTCGACGGAGCGAGATGGCGACTTTGGATTTCGCGACCGTCGAGAGATCGCACCTGGTTTTGCCATTGGCTATTGCCAGCGATGGCGTCACAATACCCGTATTACTTCGCCGACGCGAGTTGAGTGGATTGTTGCATTAAGCAGAGGCTGGCGTCTGGCTAGAGCCACGGTTCGGTGGCGATCAATGGAAAGGAGTTGCAGATGGAACTATTAGGATACTTCGATGTATTTCCGGACAAGACTAGAACTGAACTGCGCACGGTGACGTTCACTCGCGACAGCGGCATACGTGATGTGCTCGTCGGGGGGACGTTTATCTTCACCGAATACTTCTGTACGGATCCGGCGTGTCACTGCGAACGCGTTCTCGTCAAGGTGCTTCGCGCCGCGTCAGAAGAAGCTCGCCCAGAGGAGGTGGCGACGATCAGCTATAGCTGGAATCCAGACAGCGATGCGATATGGTCAAAGGTGAATTCGAAAGTGTCCACCCCGTTTCTGGACCCGTTTCACCGGCAGGCTCCGTATGCCGAAGACCTGCTCGATTTCTGGATGACGATGATCGAGCGCGACAAAGCTTACGCCTTACGGCTTCAGCGTCACTATGACGAAATCCGCGCGGAGGTTGGGACACCTGCAGAAACTTGGGGGCGCCCCCAGCCACCTAGCGACGCTGACGATGCGACGACCGGTCCCCCGCGAACCAAACGCATGCGAAAGGCCCGCAAACAGTTGTTGGCTCGTGCTCGCCGACGGCGATGAGTCCCGCTCGCAGGCGCACCGCACTCGAAAGAACGCGCGGCCGTGATCCATGCAACGGCCGCGCGCTTTCCTCTGCGGTTGGACTCAGTTGATTACCGAATTGTCAAAGAGCAGCGTGACTTGCCATCAGTCGTTCAACGATTCATCACGCTCGCTGACGTCAGCGTATAAGAAAAATGGCGATCGCGAGTCGTCGAACCAGACGGACAGTTCGTCCTCGGAGTAGTCAAAGTACAGATCTTTCTCGACCAGCTCTTGCAGCTCCGCGACTTCCTCGGGAGACAGTTCCCGGCCATCGACGCGGGTGATGTAGAAGCCGTGATAGCCGCACAGCTCCAGCTCCCTCCAGGCGGCACCGAACATGTCGGCGAGATCACACTCGCGCAGCGAACGATCGACCGCGATCCGTCCATAAGCGCGGCCGTACAGATCAAAGGTGAGCAGATAGGTGGCGTCGCGGGCGCGCGCGGGATCGTACGTCTGCATATCGAGGAACTGCTTGATGTCGTCCCCATCCATGCTGCGATAGGCCAAGGCCATGGGGACCATTGCCAAGGTGCCGCGCAGCAACAACTCCGGCTCGCCTGGCAGTTCGAGTGACTCGAGGTGATGGCGCAGCAAGTCCATCTGATCCGCCTCCGCCGCCTTGCGGAAACGAGCTTGCCAGGCAGAGATCGGGTTTGTTGTCATGGTGTACCTTCCGTTGCAAACAAACCGATTCCACAATGTCGCCCTGCACCGATCGCGACCGGACCAGGAACGTTAAGGTCGTTCTTGAACTTGAGCGTGAGATGTACCGCAGTCAGTGTGCTCAGGTAGTCTGGGCGGAAGTAACCTTGAGACTTATTGTGCCGATCATACTTGTGCGCCGAGAACGATTTTGCAAAGCGGGAAAACGCGGACCATTCGAAATCACACGGTTGGTCAATGCCGGATTGGAGCAGGGCTCGTTCGATCAGCGCCCGCGTTTTTTCCTGCTTGTGGTCATCATGCCCTGGAAGGATGACAGGCGTAAAGCTGTGCCAAATGTTGGCGGGATCGGTGTAACGTCGGACGACACCGTCCCGTGTTTGGGCGGACATTGGAACGAGCAATGGAGGTTCGCGACCGGCAAACGGATCGGGCCGGTCAGGGTCGGGCTTGAGGAGTTGCCCGGCAAGTCGCCGCGCGACGTGATGCAGCCATGTGTCGTCACCCACGGGAGCGGCAATCATCACCCGTCTTACGCCAGGATCCGCGTGGGGGTGACCGACGGAAGGCAACGGGAGATAGGAGAGTTGCCGATGATGATTGGCGTTGGCTCCATGGTGTCCTGCAACATAGGTTTCTACCCAGTCCTGATCGACACCGGCGGGTGGGTTGTGCTTCATCGCCTCAATCGCGAGGTGGCGCACCATCCCAGCGATATGCATGAGCCGCCGATGCGGATACCGAAATCGGGAGCCGTCCAAGTTTCGCAACTCAAAGACACGGTAAGGGCGGCACAACGGCTCGTCTTGCCGCCGATAGCGGACGATGTCAAAGACTCGCAACGGCGGCACTGGCCGAAAGCCATCGCTAGAAACGCGGCCAAGAAAGTCGTTG